>CAKUMG010000068.1 GCA_934667465.1 uncultured Actinoplanes sp.
GCCGGGACGCCACGCTGACCTACGCCGGGCTCGACGAGCGGGCCAACCGGCTGGCCAGGCTGCTGGCCGCGCGCGGCGCCGGCCCCGAGCGGCTGGTCGCGCTCGCCCTGCCGCGCTCCGCGGACATGATCGTGGCCCTGCTCGCGGTCGCCAAGGCCGGCGCCGTGTATCTGCCGCTCGACCCGGACCTGCCCGCCGAGCGGATCGCGTACGTGCTCGGCGACGCCGCCCCGGTGCTCGTGGTGACCGCCGGCACCGTCGCGCTGCCCGCGGGCACACCTGTGGTCGACGTGGCGGACCCGGAGCTCGCGGCCCAGGCCGGTGACCGGCCCGCGCACCCCGGCGTCCGGCCCGGCCAGGCCGCGTACGTCATCTACACCTCCGGCTCCACCGGCCGGCCCAAGGGCGTGGTCGTCGAGCACCGCCAGCTGGCGAACCTGTTCCACCACCACCGGCACGGGCTGACCGCAGCCGCGGGCCGCCGGATGCGGGTGGCGCTGACCGCGGCGTTCTCCTTCGACACGTCGTGGGAGGGCCCGCTGCTGATGGCGGACGGGCACGAGCTGCACGTCGTCGACGAGCAGACCCGGCTCGACCCCCGCGCGCTGGTCGGCTACATCCGCGAGCACGGCATCGACTTCCTCGACCTGACCCCGTCGTACCTGCGCCATCTGCTGGCCGCGGGCCTGCTCGCCGGTGACGCGCCGCACCGCCCGGCCGTCCTGATGCTCGGCGGCGAGGCGATCGGGGAGTCGCTGTGGCACGAGCTGGGCGACGTGCCGGGCACCACCGTGTACAACTTCTACGGCCCCACCGAGTGCACCGTCGACGCCCTGTCCGCCGTCGTCGGCACGGGACCCCGGCCGGTCGTCGGCCGCCCGCTGCGCAACGTCCGCGCGTACGTGCTCGACGCCGCCCTGCGACCGGTCCCGGCCGGTGTCCCGGGCGAGCTCCACCTGGCCGGCGCGCAGGTCGCCCGCGGCTACCTCAACCGGCCCGGGCTGACCGCGGACCGGTTCACCGCCGACCCGTACGGCGGCCCGGGGCAGCGCATGTACCGCACCGGTGACCGGGTGCGGTGGACCGCCGACGGGCAGCTCGACTATCTGGGCCGCACCGACGAGCAGATCAAGGTGCGCGGCTACCGGATCGAGCCCGGCGAGATCGAGGCGGCGCTGGTGGCCGTCGACGGCGTGACCGAGGCCGTGGTGGTCGCCCGCGACGACGACGCCGGCCACCGGCGGCTCGTCGGCTATGTGGCGCCGCCCCCGGCCGGCGATGTGGACCTGCGGGCCGTGCTGCGCCGGCAGCTGCCCGACTATCTCGTGCCGAGCGTGTTCGTCACGCTGGACCGGTTGCCCACCACCCACAACGGCAAGATCGACCGCCGGGCGCTGCCCGCACCCGCCGGCCCGGCCGGCGACCGGGCCGGCCACGTCGCCCCGCGCACCGCGACCGAGCGGCTCCTCGCCGGTATCTGGTCCGACGTGCTCGGCGCCGAGCGGGTCGGGATCACCGACAACTTCTTCACCCTCGGCGGCGACTCGATCCTGAGCATCCAGGTGGTCTCCCGCGCCCGCCAGGCCGGGCTGAGCCTCACCTCCCGCGACATCTTCCTGCACCAGTGCATCGCCGACCTCGCCCCGGTGGCCGGTGCCGCCACCGCGGAGACGGCCGTGCCGCTGATCGCCGGCCCGGCGCCGCTCACCCCCATCCAGCGGTGGTTCTTCGCCACGTACGGGCCGCTCGCGCACTACACCATGTCGATGGCCCTGGAGCTCGCCACCACCGACCACGTCGCGCCGGCCCTCGAGGCGGTCCTGCGCCACCACGAGGGGCTGCACCTCGCCGTCACGGCGGAGTCGCAGCAGCCCGGCACCGCGGCCGTCGTGCTCGGTCACCACGACTCGCTCGACGAGGCGGCGGTCGCACTGCGGGCCGGTCTCGACCCCGCGACGGGCCGCATGATCGGCGCTGCGCTGGTTGCCGGCGAGACCCCGGTGCTGCTGCTGGTCGCGCACCACCTCGTCATGGACGGCGTCTCGTGGCGCATCGTCCTGGAGGACCTGGAGACGGCGCACCGGCAGCTCGCCGCGGGGGAGCCGGTCGTGCTGCCCCCGGTCACCACCCCGTACGCGCAGTGGGCGCACCGGCTCGCCGCCCACGCGCAGGCCGGCGGCCTGGACGCCGCGCTGCCGCACTGGACGGCGGCCGCCGCGAGCCTGCCGCTGCCGGTGGACCGACCCGGCGAGCCCACCGGCCGCTCGGTCCGCACCGTCACCGTCCGGCTGGGCCGCGACGACACCGACGCCCTGCTGCACCGGGTGCCGCCGGTCTACCGGACACAGGTCAACGACGTGCTGCTCAGCGCGCTCGGCCGGACCCTGGCAGACTGGACCGGCCGGGACCGGGTCGCGATCGCCCTCGAGGGGCACGGCCGGGAGGAACTGCTCGCCGGGACCGACCTGTCGCGCACCGCCGGCTGGTTCACCACCCAGTTCCCCGTCGCCCTCGAACTGCCCGCGGACGGCGACTGGGGCCGCACCCTGCTCGCCGTCAAGGAGCAGCTGCGCGCCGTGCCGCACCGGGGCCTGAGCTACGAGGCGCTGCGCTACCTGTCACCCGCCGCGGGCGCCCTGCACGACCGGACCCTGCCCCAGGTCAGCTTCAACTACCACGGCCGCTTCGACGCCGGCACCGGCACCGGCCTGATCCGGGCCCGGCACGACGGCCCCGGACCCGAGGTGGACCCGGAGCGGCCCCCGGCACACCTGCTCGAGGTCGTGGGCGTCGTCGAGGACGGCGAGCTGCGGCTGGACTGGTCCTACAGCGCCGAGGTGCACGACGAGGCCACCGTACGGGGGCTCGCCGAGGCCATGACCGGCGGGCTGCGCCAGATCGCCGGGCACTGCGCGCGGCCCGGGGCCGGCGGCCGCTCCCCGGCGGACTTCCCGCTCGCCGGGCTCGACCAGGCCGGCGTCGACCGGATCGCCGGCGACGGCCGCACCGTCGAGGACATCTACCCGCTGACCCCGTTGCAGGCCGGCATGGTGTTCCACAGCCTCGTCGACGACGGCGCGGGTCTGTACGCCGACCGGACCCGGTTACGGCTGGGCGGCGTGAGCGACCCCGCCGCCCTGGCCACCGCCTGGCAGCGGGTCGTCGACCGCACGCCGGCACTGCGTACGGCCGTGGTCTGGGAAGGGGTCGACCAGCCGCTGCAGGTGGTCCACCGCGACGTCACCCTGCCCGTGACCCACCACGACTGGCGCGCGCTCGGCGACCCCGCCCGCGAGGCAGCCCTGACCGAGCTGCTGGCCGCCGACGAGCGGGCCGGGCTGGACCTGACCTCGGCGCCGCTGATGCGGCTCACCCTGGCCCGCACCGCGGACGACGAGGTGCTGGTCGTGTGGACCTCGCACCACGTGCTGCTCGACGGCTGGAGCGTCGGCCAGGTCTTCGCCGAGGTCGCCGCCGAGTACACCGCCGTCGTGCGCGGCACCCCGGCCGAGCCGGTGCGCCGCCGCCCGTTCCGCGACTACCTCGCGTGGCTGTCCGAGCAGGACGAGGCCGCCGCCGAGCAGTACTGGCGCGGCGAGCTGGCCGGCGTCACCGGGCCGACCCCGCTGCCGTACGACCGCCAGCCCGCCGAGGCCCACCGCACCGAGTCCGCGCAGACCGTCCGGATCAGCCTGTCCGAGGCCGACTCCGCGATCCTGCGCGAGGCCGCCCAGCGGCACGGGCTGACCGTCAACACCGTCGTGCAGGGCGCCTGGGCGCTGCTGCTGGCACGCTGCGGCGGCGGACGCGACGTGGTCTTCGGCAGCACCGTCTCGGGCCGCCCGGCCGACCTGCCCGGCGTCGAGTCGATGATCGGCATGTTCATCAACACCGTCCCCACCCGGGTCACCGTGCCGCGCGACCAGCCGGCCGCCGACTGGCTGCGCGGCCTGCAACAGGCGCAGAGCGAGGCCCGCCGCCACGACGCGACAGCCCTGCCCCGGCTGCGCGGCTGGAGCGACCTGCCGGCCGGCGCGTCCCTGTTCGACAGCGTCGTGGTGTTCGAGAACTACCCGTACGACGAGGACGCCGTCGCCGCCGGCGAGCTGCGGCTGCGCGAGGTGCACGCCACCGACACCACGAACTTCCCGCTCGCGCTGAGCGCCGCTCTGGCCGGCGAGCTGCGCCTGGAACTCGCGTACGACCCCCGGCTGTTCGACCCGGCGACCGCACAGGGCCTTGCCGACCGGCTGCGGCTGCTGCTGCAGTCGTTCGCCGCCGGCCCGGACCGGCCGGTGTCCGCGCTCGCCTGGCTCACCCCCGAGGACCGGCACCTGGTGCTGACCGGGTGGAACGACACGGCGCTGCCGATGCCCGCCACGAGCTACGCCGAGGTCTTCGAGGAGCAGGCCCGCCGTACCCCCGGCGCCGTGGCCCTGGTCTGCCGCGGCACCGAGCTGACCTATGCCGCCCTGGAGAGCCGCGCCAACCGGCTGGCCCACCTGCTGATCCGTGCCGGGATCGGTCCCGAACGGGTCGTCGCGGTGGCCCTGCCGCGCAGCGCTGACAGCGTGGTGGCCGTCCTCGCCGTCCTCAAGGCCGGCGGCGTGTACCTGCCGGTGGACCCGGCGCTGCCCGCCGCACGTGCCGAGCTGCTCTGCCGCGACGCCGCGGCTGTCGTGGTGCTCACCGACGTGTCCGGGCCGAACGCGCTCGTGCTGGGCGACCCGGCCACGGAGGAGGCGCTCGCCGCGTGCCCGGACACCGCCCCCACCGACGCCGACCGGCTCGCCCCGCTGCGGCCGGAGAACGCCGCGTACCTGATCTACACCTCCGGCTCCACCGGGCGGCCCAAGGGCGTGCTGGTCGAGCACCGGCAGCTCAGCACGCTCTACTTCGACCACCTGCACGAGCTGTTCGAGCCGGAGCGCCGCGCCGCCGGCCGGCCGCTGGCCGTCGCGCTGACCGCGGCGTTCTCCTTCGACACGTCGTGGGAGGGCCTGCTGTTCCTGGCTTCCGGGCACCCGCTGCACGTCATCGACGACGACGTGCGCCTCGACCCGGCCGCGCTGATCGACTACGTCGCCGAGCACCGGATCGACCTGGTCGACGTCACCCCCTCGTACGCCCGGCAGCTGCTCCCCGCCGGCCTGCTCGACGCGGACCGCCCGTACCCGCGGGTCGTCCTGATCGGAGGCGAGGCGGCCGACCCGCAGCTGTGGCGCACGCTCGCCGCCAGTGACGTCACCGCCTACAACTACTACGGCCCGACCGAGTGCGCCGTCGATGCGGTCTCGTGCCGGGTCAGCGACACCGAGCGGCCCGTGATCGGGCGCCCGGGGCGCAACCAGCAGGCGTACGTGCTCGACGAGGGCCTGCGCCCGGTGCCGCCCGGTGTCATCGGGGAGCTGTACCTCGGCGGCGACCAGGTGGCCCGCGGCTACCTGGACCGGCCGGGGCTGACCGCGCAGCGCTTCGTCGCCGACCCGTGGGGCCCGCCGGGACGGCGGCTGTACCGCACCGGCGACCTGGTCCGCTGGCTCGCCGGCGGCGTGCTCGACTACCTCGGCCGCGCCGACGAGCAGCTCAAGATCCGCGGCATCCGGGTGGAACCGGGCGAGATCGAGGCGGCGCTGCTCGCCCTGCCCGGCGTCGACGGCGCCGCGGTCGTCGCCCACGGGTCCCCGCCCGGGCCGGTCCGTCTGGTCGCCTACGTGGCCGTCTCCGCACCGGCCGGGCCGCTGCGCGACCTGCTCGCCCGCACCCTGCCGGAACAGCTGATCCCGGCCGCGTTCGTCGAGGTCGACAGGCTGCCGATGACCAGCAGCGGCAAGCTCGACCGCCGCGCGCTGCCGGAGCCCGACTTCGGCACCACCGCCGGTGCGGTGCACGTCGCGCCGCGCACCCCGGCCGAGCGTCTCGTCGCCCGGGTCTGGTCCGAGGTCCTCGGCGTGCCCGGCGTCGGCGTCACCGACAACTTCTTCGAGCTGGGCGGCGACTCGATCCTCAGCATGCGGGTGGCCTCCCGGCTGCGGGAGCTGTCCGGCGTCCGCGTCTCCCCGCGTGCCGTCTTCGCCACCCCGGCCCTCGCCGGGCTCGCCGCCGCCCTGGACACCGGCGGCGGCGACCGGCCCGCGACGGTGATCCCCCGGGCGGGCCGCGGCCGCCCGCTGCCGTTGTCCTTCGCCCAGCAGCGCCTCTGGTTCCTCGACCAGTTCGAGCCCGGCGGCACCGAGTACGTCAGCCCCCTGGTCCTGCGTCTGACCGGCGCCCTGGACACCGCCGCCCTCGGCACCGCCCTGTCCGCGCTGGTGGCCCGGCACGAGTCGCTGCGCACCACGTTCCGGACCGGCCCCGGCGGCGTCGCCGAGCAGGTGATCCACCCGCCGCACCCGGTCGCCCTCGAGCACCGCGACGCCGGAGAGCAGGCGCTTCCTGCGATCCTGGCCGAGCACACCGGCCGTCCGTTCGACCTTGCCGCCGGCCCGCTGCTGCGGGCCCTGCTCGTGCGCACCGGCACCGACCGGCACGTCCTGCTGCTGGTCCTGCACCACATCGTCACCGACGGCTGGTCCGGCGGCGTGCTCACCGACGACCTGAGCCACCTGTACGCCGCGGCGCTGCGCGGCGAACCGGCCACGCTGCCCGAGCTGGGCATCGCGTACGCCGACTACGCCGTCTGGCAGCGCGACCGCCTCACCGGTCCGGCCGCCGACGCGCAGCTCGCCTGGTGGCGCACCGAGCTGGCCGGCGTCACCCCCCTCGAACTGCCCACCGACCGGCCCCGTCCCGCGGTGCGCAGTGCGGCCGGCGCCATGCACGCCTTCACCGTGCCCGCCGAGCTGACCGGGCGCCTGCACCGGCTCGCCCGCGCCTGCGACACCACCCTGTTCACCGCCCTGGTCACCGCCTGCCAGCTGCTGCTGAGCCGCTGGACGGGGCAGGACGACGTCGCCGTCGGCACGGTCACCTCCGGCCGCGAGCAGCCCGGCCTGGAGCGCCTCGTCGGCTTCTTCGTCGGCACCGTCGTGCTGCGCGCCCGGATCGATCGCGGCGAGCCGTTCGACGCGCTGCTGCGCCGGGCCCGGGAGACCGTGCTCGGGGCGTTCGCGCACCAGGACGTGCCGTTCGAGCGGATCGTCGACGAGCTGCAGCCGGTCCGCGACACCAGCCGCAACCCGCTCGCCGACGTCATGGTGGTGCTGCAGAACCTGCCCGCCGGGGCGCCCGCCCTGCCGGGACTGACCGCCGAGGAGCTGCCGCCGCCGGTGGTCACCGCCACGCACGACCTCTCCTTCGAGTTCGAGGAACGCGACGGCGTGCTGTCCGGGGCGATCGAGTACGCCACCGGCCTGGACGACGCCGCTACCGTCGAGCGGCTCGCCGGGCACCTGGTGACCCTGCTCGCCGCCGTCGCCGCCGACCCCGGGCAGCCGGCCGGCTCGGTCCCGCTGCTCACCGCCGGGGAGCGGCGCGACCTCGTCACGTACGCGACCGGCCCCCGCATCGAGGTGCCGCCCGCGACGTTCCCCGACCTGGTCGCCGCGCAGGCCGCCCGCACCCCCGGCGCCGTGGCCGTGGTGTGCGGCACCGAGACGCTCACCTACGCCGAGCTGCTCGCCCGCGCGGACCGGCTCGCCGCCCGGCTGCGCGCTCGCGGCTGCGGTCCCGAACGGGTTGTCGCTGTCGCGCTGCCCCGCACCGCCGACCTGGTCGTGGCGTTCCTCGCGGTCCTGCGCGCCGGGGCGGTCTATCTGCCCCTCGACCCGGACCAGCCCACTACCCGCACCGAGGCGCTGCTGCGCGACGCCGGTGCCGTCCTGACCCTCACCCCCGGGTCCCTGGCCGAGCTACGTGCCTCGGACGACGTCGCGGCGGTCGTGCCGCCGCGCCCGGAGAACGCCGCGTACCTCATCTACACCTCCGGCTCGACCGGCCGCCCCAAGGGCGTCACCGTGGAGCACCGGCAGCTCGCCAACCTCGCCGCCCACCAGCGCGCGAGCTTCCTCGCCGACTTCGCCACGGCGCACGGCGACCGCCCGCTGCGCGCCGCCCTGGCCGCCGCGGCCACGTTCGACGCCTCCCTCGAGGAGCTGCTGCTGCTCGCCGGCGGCCACGAGGTGCACCTGATCGGCGACGACGTCCGCCTGGACGCCGAGGCCTTCGCCACCTACGTCGCCGGGCAGCGCATCGACCTGGTCGACGTCACCCCGTCGTACGCCCGCGCCCTGCTTCCCGCCGGCCTGCTGGGCGGCGAGCACCGCCCCGGCGTCCTCCTGCTGGGCGGTGAGGCGATCGGCGAGCAGTTGTGGGCGGAGCTGGGCCGCACCCCCGGGGTCGCCGCCTACAACATGTACGGGCCCACCGAGTGCACCGTCGACGCCCTCGCCGGCCGGATCGGCGGCACCGGACGTCCCGTGCTCGGCCGCCCCCTGGCCAACCTGCGCGCGTACGTGCTCGACGAGCGCCTCCAGCCGCTGCCGGCCGGTGTGCCCGGCGAGCTCTACCTGGCCGGGCCGCAGGTGGCCCGCGGCTACCTGCACCGCCCGGGCCGCACCGCCGCCCAGTTCCTCGCCGACCCGCACGGCGGGCCGGGGGAGCGCATGTACCGCACCGGCGACCGCGCCCGCTGGACCGCCGCGGGGACCGTCGAGTTCCTCGGCCGCGCCGACGACCAGATCAAGGTGCGCGGGTTCCGGGTCGAGCCGGGCGAGGTCGAGGCGGCCCTGACCGGCCACCCCGGCATCGCGGCGGCCGCCGTGGCCGCGCACGCCGCCGCCGACGGTCATCAGCGCCTGGTCGGCTACCTGGTCCCCGGCGACGGCCCTGCCCCGGACGACGGCGCGCTGCGGGCGTGGCTCAAGCGCACGCTGCCCGCGTACATGGTCCCGTCGGTCTTCGTCGCCGTGGACCGGATCCCGGTCACCACCTCCGGCAAGGTGGACCGGCGCGCCCTGCCCGCCCCGCCGCCGAGCGCCGCGGACGAGGCCGGCCATGTCGCCCCGCGCACCGACCTCGAACAGCGGCTCGCCGCGATCTGGGCGGACGTGCTGGGCGCCGCCCGGGTGGGCGTCACCGACAACTTCTTCACCCTCGGCGGCGACTCGATCCTGAGCATCCAGGTGGTCTCCCGGGCCCGGCAGGCCGGCCTGCGGCTCAGCTCCAAGGACATCTTCCTGCACCAGACCGTCGCCGACCTCGCCGCCGTGGTCACCTCCGCCGAACCCGCCACCGCCGGCGCGGCACCGCCGACCGGACCGGCCCCGCTCACCCCGATCCAGCGCTGGTTCCTGGGCCACGAGCCGGTCCACCGCAACCACTTCACCATGTCGATGCTCGTCGACCTGCCCGCCGGGGTGGACACCGGCGCGCTGGCCGCCGCGCTCGACGCCGTCGTGGCGCACCACGCGGCGCTGCGGATGCGGCTGCACGACGGGCCGGACGTGCACCACCTGGTCGTCGACGGGGTGTCCTGGCGGATCCTGCTCGCCGACCTGGAGACCGCCTACCGGCAGCGCACGGCTGGGCAGCCGGTCGAGCTGCCCCCGGTGGGCACCGGCTACACCGCGTGGGCGCACCGGCTCGCCGGGCTCGTCGCCGGCGGCGGCCTCGACGACGCGGTCCCGTACTGGCTCGAGGCGAGCGCGGAAATGTTGCCGCTGCCGGTCGACCGCGACGGCCCCAACACCACGGACAGCGCCCGCAGCCTCACCGTCGAACTGTCCGAGCAGGACACCGACGCGCTGCTGCACCGGGTGCCGCCGGTCTACCGCACCCAGGCCAACGACGTGCTGCTCGCCGCGCTGGGCCGGGTGCTCGCCGGCTGGACCGGCCGGGACCGGGTCGCTGTCGCCCTCGAGGGCCACGGCCGCGAGGAGCTGTTCGACGACGCCGACCTCTCCCGCACCGTCGGCTGGTTCACCGCCGAGTTCCCGGTCGCGCTGACCGTCCCGGACGGGGACTGGAAACAGGTGCTGACCGGCGTCAAGGAGCAGCTGCGCGCGGTGCCGCACCGGGGGCTCAGCTACGGTGCCCTGCGGCACCTGGGCGGCGCCTTGCCCGCGACGCCGCTGCCGGAGGTCAGCTTCAACTACCACGGCCGGTGGGACGCCGATGCCGAGCCCGAGGGGCTGATCCGGGCCGTGCACCCCGGCATCGGTCAGGACGTCGCGCCCCGGAGTCTGCGGCCGGCCCTGATCGAGATCACCGGCGCGGTCACCGCGGGACGGCTGCGGCTGGAGTGGTCCTACTCGCAGAACAAGCACGACGAGGCCACCGTACGCGGCCTCGCGCGCGCCATGGCAGGCGCGCTGCACGAGATCGTCGAGCACTGCGCACACCCGGGCGCCGGCGGCCGTACCCCCTCGGACTTCCCCCTCGCCGGCCTGGACCAGGCGTCCGTGGACCGGCTGGCCGGCGACGGCCGCGACGTCGAGGACCTGTGGCCGCTCACCTCGCTGCAGGCCGGCATGCTGTTCCACGGCCTCGTCGACGGCGCCTCCGGCGCCTACCTCGACCAGGTCCGGGTCCGGCTCGCCGCCGGAACCGACCCCGGCGTGCTCGCCGAGGCCTGGCAGCGGGTCGTCGACCGGACCCCGGTGCTGCGCGCCGCCGTCGCCTGGGAGGGGCTGCCGCACCCGGTGCTGGTGGTCCGGCCCCGGGTCACCGCACCCGTCACCCGGCACGACCTGCGCTCGTGGCCGGCGCAGGACGTGCCGGCCGAGCTGGACCGGCTGGCCGCCGCCGACCGCGCACTCGGCATGGACCTGACCCGGGCACCGCTGCTGCGCCTGGCGATCGTGCGGCTCCCGGACGGCGAGGTGCTGCTGCGCTGGAGCTCGCACCACCTGATCCTGGACGGCTGGAGCACCGCCGCCGTCTTCGCCGAGGTGAGCGAGGAGTACGCCGCGCTGACCGCCGGCCGGGCCCCGCGCCTGACCCCGCGCCGCCCGTTCCGCGACTACCTGGCCTGGCTCGGCGCGCAGGACCCGGACGAGGCGCGCCGCTACTGGCGGACCGTGCTGGCCGGGATGGAAGCACCCACCCCCCTGCCCTACGACCGGCCCCCGGCGGGCACGCACCGCACCGAGTCGGCGGCCGCGCTCCGGATGGCCCTCGGCGAGGAGCAGTCCCGCCTGGTGCACGCCACCGCCCGCGCCGCCGGGCTGACCCTCAACACCGTCGTGCAGGGCGCCTGGGCGCTGCTGCTCGCCCACCACAGCGGCGAGCGGGACGTGGTGTTCGGCACTACCGTCTCCGGCCGCCCGGCCGACCTGCCCGGCGTCGAGTCCATGATCGGCATGTTCATCAACACCCTGCCCACCCGGGTCCGGATCGACGACACCACCGACGCCGTCACCTGGCTGCGCGAGCTGCAACTGCGGCAGAGCGAGGCCCGCCGGTACGGCCACGCGTCGCTCGCCGACCTGCGGGCGTGCAGCGACCTGCCGCCGGGCGGGCCGGGCCTGTTCGACAGCATGGTGGCGTTCGAGAACTACCCGATCGACGCGGCGCCGGCCGAGGGCGAGGGACTGCACGTCGGCGCGGTCGACGGCGTCGACACCACCACGTTCGCGCTGAGCCTGACCGCGTATCTCGACGACCGGCTGCGGTTCGAGCTGGCCTACGACCCGGCGTTGTTCGACGCCGCCACGGTCCGGCTGCTCGCCGCCCGGCTGGGCACGCTGCTCGGCGGGATCGCCGCGGACCCGCACCGGCCGCTGGACCGGCTGCCGTGGCTCGCCGGCACCGAGATCGAGCGCGTGCTGACCGGGTTCAACGCCACCGGCCGCCCGCTCGAGCCGGCCACGCTGACCGGGCTGCTGCGCGAGCAGGCCGCCCGCACACCCGGCGCCACCGCCCTGGTCTTCGAGCAGGAGCGGCTCACCTACGCCGAGCTGGACGACCGCGCCCGGGCCCTGGCCGCCCGGCTGACCGCCGCGGGGGCCGGGCCGGAGACCTGCGTCGCGGTGGCGCTGCCGCGCTCGATCGACCTGGTCGTGGCGCTCGTGGCCGTGCTGCACGCCGGTGCCGCGTACCTGCCGATCGAGCTCGACCTGCCCGCCGAGCGCAGGGCCCGGATGGTGGCCGACGCCCGCCCGGTGCTGGTGCTGGACTCGCTGGACGGCCTGCCCGAGCCCGCGCCCGGCCCGCTGCCCGAGCCGGCACCGGGCAACCCGGCGTACGTCATCTACACCTCCGGTTCGACCGGCCGGCCCAAGGGCGTGACCGTGCCGCACGCCGGCATCGTCAACCGGCTGCGCTGGATGCAGCACGAGTACGCCCTCGGCGCCGACGACGTGGTTCTGCAGAAGACCCCGGCCGGGTTCGACGTGTCCGTGTGGGAGTTCTTCTGGCCGCTGATCACCGGGGCCGCTCTCGTGGTGGCCCGCCCGGACGGGCACCGCGACCCGGCCTACCTCGCCGACGTGATCCAGCGGTACGGCGTCACCACCGTCCACTTCGTGCCGTCGATGCTGCGTGCCTTCGTGGCCGAGCCCGCGGCGGCGGGCTGCACCGGGCTGCGCCGGGTCCTCTGCAGCGGCGAGGCACTGCCCGGCGAGCTCGTGACCGCGTACCAGCAGGTTCTGGGCGCCGGGCTGCACAACCTCTACGGCCCCACCGAGGCCTCCGTCGACGTGACCGCGTTCGCCTGCCCGCCCGGGTGGCGCGCCACCACCGTGCCGATCGGCCGCCCGGTGTGGAACACCCGCACCTACGTGCTCGACCGGCGGCTGCGCCCGGTGCCGCCCGGCGTGCCCGGCGAGCTCCACCTCGCCGGCGTGCAGCTGGCCCGCGGCTACCTGCACCGGCCCGGCCTGACCGCGGACCGCTTCCTGGCCGACCCGCACGGCGCGCCGGGGGAGCGCATGTACCGCACCGGCGACGTGGCCCGCTGGACCCCGGACGGGCACCTCGAGTATCTGGGCCGCACCGACCACCAGGTCAAGATCCGAGGCCAGCGCGTCGAGCTCGGGGAGATCGAGGCCGTGCTGGCCGGGCACCCGGCGCTGCGCGAGGTCGCCGTGGTCGCCCGCGACGAGGGTGCCCGTCTGGTGGGGTACGTGGTGGCGTCCGGCACCGCCCCGGACACCGCCGGACTGCGCGCCTTCCTGCGCCGGGAACTGACCGAGCACATGGTGCCGGCCGCGTTCGTCACCCTGGACG
>CAKUMG010000069.1 GCA_934667465.1 uncultured Actinoplanes sp.
GGTGAGGCGCCGCTCCATCCGCTCGAGGCGCTGCAGCAGGGAACCGGTCGAATCCTCGGCACCGGGCAGCAGCATCCGGGCCGTGAGCAGCTCCAGGAGCAGGCGTGGGGCGGTCGTGCCGCGCATCTCCACCAGGCCGTTGTGCACGATGTCGGCGCAGCGGGACAGCGTGGCGGGCCCGAGCCGGGTCGCCTGCGCGGCCATCTGCTCGAGCTGGTCGGCCGGGCCGTCGATGAGGCCCTTGGTCACCGCGTCCGGCACCTGCTGGAGCACGATCAGGTCGCGGAAGCGCTCGAGCAGGTCGGACGCGAAGCGCCGCGGGTCGTGCCCGGCCTCGGCGACCCGGTCGATCGTCGCGTAGGCCGCGGCACCGTCCGCCGCCGCGACCGCGTCGCACATCTCGTCGATCAGCGCGGAGTCGGTGACGCCGAGCAGGGCCACGGCCCGCGCGTAGCTGACGCCCTCGGGCCCGGCGCCGGCGATCAGCTGGTCGAGCACCGACAGGGTGTCACGCGCGCTGCCGCCGCCGGCCCGGACGACGAGCGGCAGGACCGCCGGCTCGACGTGGACGCCCTCGGCGTCGACGAGCTGCTGCAGATAGGGCCGCAGCGTGGCGGGCGGGATGAGCCGGAACGGGTAGTGGTGGGTCCGCGACCGGATCGTCCCGAGCACCTTGTCGGGCTCGGTCGTGGCGAAGATGAACTTGACGTAGTCCGGCGGCTCCTCGACGAGCTTGAGCAGCGCGTTGAAGCCGGCCGACGAGACCATGTGCGCCTCGTCGATGACATAGATCTTGTAGCGCGAGTTGGCGGGGGCGAAGAACGCCTTCTCCCGCAGCTCGCGGGCGTCGTCGACACCACCGTGGCTGGCCGCGTCGATCTCGATGACGTCGATCGACCCGGCACCGTCGTTGGCCAGCGACCGGCACGAGCCACAGACCCCGCACGGCTCCGGGGTGGGACCCTGCTCACAGTTGAGCGACCGGGCCAGGATCCGGGCGCTGGAGGTCTTCCCGCAGCCGCGGGGACCCGAGAACAGGTACGCATGGTTGAGCCGCCCGCTCCGCAGCGCCTGCGACAGCGGCTCGGTGACGTGCTCCTGCCCGATGACCTCGGCAAACGTGCGAGGCCGGTACTTGCGGTAGAGGGCCAGTGCCACTCCTGCCTCCTCTGGACGACCGCGCCATTCTCCGTCGGGGGTGTGACATCGACAAACAGGCGGGGCCCAAAATGAGGACCCCCCGTGCACCCGCCAGAGCCCGCTTATCCTTGCTGCCTTCCGGCCCTGGGGAGGTTCACGGGATAACGCCGCACGAGGGGCTGCCGAGAGCCTACAAGACCCCGGTTGCGTCGTTGCGGGCGGTCCCGTCGAAACCGGCTGGACGGGTTCTGTACTCTGGCCGACGGAGGATTCGCCTAGTGGCCTAGGGCGCACGCTTGGAAAGCGTGTTGGGGGAAACCCCTCACGAGTTCGAATCTCGTATCCTCCGCCGGCGAAGGCCGGGACCGCGACTGCGGTCCCGGCCTTCAGTGCTTTCCGTGCCCAGCGGCCCGGCACCCGCATGCCCTGCGGGCGCCGAACGCGCCGCGCGTCAGATCCGGGCCGCCGCGATGGCGTCGTCCACCTCCGCGAAGATCGCGAAATACCTGCTCAGGCCGACGGTCTCGAGCAGATCGACGAGGAAGTGGTTGGCGCCGGCGAAGCTGAGCCAGCCACCGCGTGCGGCGATGACCTGCTTGGCGGTCACAAAGGCGCTGAGCCCGACGGAGTCGCAGAACTTGAGACCCGTCAGGTCGACGACGATGCGGGGGATCGGACGTTCGAGGAGAGCGGCGAGCATGTCGTGCAGCTGAGCCGCGGTGTCGGCATCGAGCTCGCCGGCCAGACGCAGCACGGCGACATCGGAGCGGTGATCGGTCACTGTGGCCTGCATGGCGTTCGCTTTCGTCCTGTTTAGTGGGGTTCCAGACTAGTTCTGGAGCTTGCACCCACAGCGCACAAAGCGTCCGTCCGGATAACGCATACTCATCCGGATTACGCACGCCCGGTCATCCGGATCACGAAGATGAGCAGGAGCCGACCATAAGGTCGATACGGCACCGTCCCCTCGGTGTGCGATCCTGGCGCCCGCGAGTGATCAACATGGACCTCGCGCACGTCACGCGGGAGGACCACATAAACACATATTCGCGGCCTTTGATCGCGTTGCTGTCCGCCTCCCTGCTGGCCGCCGGGACGACCGTCGTGGCGGCGGCCGGACCGGCAGCGGCGGCCCCCGCGTTCCAGGCGATCGACCGCACCGTCCCGTCGCCGTCGGATGTCAGCTCGCCCGACTACCCGGACGACAAATGGCACGAGCCCGGCGACCGCGGCGGCATCGGCATCCCGATCCGGTTCGTCGTGACGCCCGGCGACGACGACATCGTGAGCTACCGCTACACCGTCGAGTACTCCCATGACGTCCCCGCCGAGGAAGGAACCGTGCCGGCCGAGCGGGTCGGCGGCCCGGGATCCTTCACGTTCACCCCGCGGCAGTCGGGGACGCACCTCATGCACGTCTTCGAGACCGACAGTGCGGGCAACGAGTCCGACTACATCTACTTCACGTTCACCGTCCGGCAGACGCAGCCGTCCATCACCTCCGACGACTACACCGAGATGCTGTACGGCAACGAGCGCAACCTCGATCTCGGCGTCGGCGTGCCGGGCGTCTTCACCTTCGGGACCAAGCTCCCCGACGCCGCGTCCTTCCGCTGGCGGACCGACGACGGGCAGTCCGGGACCGTGGCCGTGGGCCCCGGAGGCAAGGCGGCCGTCTCGATCGCCCCGCAGCGTGCCGGGACGCGGGTGCTGTCGACCGGCGTGGTCACGCATGAGGGCTACGAGCACGCCGAGGGCTCGTACGAGTTCTTCGTGGACAGCGGCCCGCGGGTCACCGGCCACCAGAACGAGACCTTCCTGCTCGGCGAGACGCCGCGGTTCCAGGCGACGCCGCGGACCCCGGGCGTCGTGTCGTACCGGGTGTGGCCGGTCTACGGCACCAGGGGCGAGCAGCCCGCCGAGGCCGTGGTCGTGCCGGCCGGGCCGGACGGGACCGCGGAGTTCGACTGGAAGATCACGACCACCGACCTGGACGAGCTGCGCATCGTGAGCGTCGGCGCCGGCGGCGAGGCCTCGACCACCCGCGAGGCACGCCTCTCCGTGAGCGACCCCCGGCCGACCGTGCGCGCCACCGGCGGTGACCTGATGACGCCCACGACCATCACCGCGCACAGCAAGCTGCCGGGCGTCGCCGAGTACGAGGCGGTGTTCAACAACGACCCGGCGACGCGTCAGGTCGTTCCCGCGGCGGCCGGCGGCATCGGCACGTTCCTCTTCACCGCGCGCAAGGCGGGCGGCAACTCGGTCAAGGTGGTCGCCCGCAACGCCTCGGGGCTCCAGACCGGCGAGGGCGATGGGTGGTGGTCGGTCACCGACCACCCGGACATCTCCTCGGCCGAATGGCCCGCGAACGGCACGGGCCGCAAGGGCACCGGGACGTTCTCCCTCGCACCGCGGGTCCCGGGCACGGTCGCGTACGAGTGGCGGGTCTTCTCCACCACGGAGTGGAAGACGCTGCCCGCCGACCCGGACGGTCGCGCCGCTCTCCCCTGGACGGCACCCGCGATCGGCCACTACGTGCTGCACGTACGCAGCATCGCCGCCGACGGCAGCCGGTCGGCGTCGTGGGCGTACCACTTCGACGTGGCCCTCGCCGCCGGGCACATCGACTCGGTCTCCCCGTCGTCGGTGACCACCGGCGCCGTGCGGAAGCTGACGATCACTGGGCTCAACCTGGACCCCCGGGACACCATCACGGTGACCCCGGCGGGACGGCCGGCCATCAAGGCGAAGATCACCTCCGCCGACAGCAGCGGTGACTGGCTCGTGGTCGAGGCCGACCTCACCGGCGTGCCCACCGGCCCGGCCGAGGTCCACGTCGACTCGTACGGCGGCAACGGCAGGGACCCCTGGACCCACCGCTCCAAGACCATCACGGTCGACCCGCTGCCCGCGCTCAAGGTCACCAGGGCGCCCGCCGTCACCGGCAGCGTCAAGGTCGGCGGCACGGTCAAGGCGACAGCCGGCACGTTCTCCCCGGCCGCCTCCTCGACGAAGTACCAGTGGAAGGCCAACGGCGTCGCGATCAAGGGCGCAACCGCCTCCTCGTACGCGATCCCGGCGGCCCAGGCCGGCAAGCGCCTCACCGTCACGGTGACCGCCGCCCGGACCGGTCACACCGCCACGAGCTCGACGTCGGCCTCGACCGCCGTGGTGGCCAAGGGCGCCGCGGCGAAGGCGACCAAGAAGCCGAAGATCACCGGCACTGCCAAGGTGGGCAAGACCGTCAAGGTGTCGGTGGGCACCTGGACGCCGAAGGCGACGTCCTACAAGTACGAGTGGCGGCTCAACGGCAAGGTCATCAAGGGGGCCACGGGAGCGTCGCTCAAGCTCAAGGCGGCGATGCGCAAGAAGAAGATCACCGTCACGGTGGTCGCGAAGCGGACCGGTCACCTGGACGGCCGCGCGACCAGCGGGGCCGTGCAGGTCTCCTGAAACACGAAGAGAACGCGAACCGGGCCGGATCCCATGGGATCCGGCCCGGTTTCTACGTTCGGCTGGCCGAGAGAAGGACGCTATGCGGCACAGCCCGGCTCTTGGCGTCCTAGATCTGACGCCACCGCCAGCGTGGACCGCGCCACGCGTCAGCCAGGATCAGCGCGGAGGCCTTTCCCGGACACTGCTGCACTTTGGACTTCCCCTGAGGGCCGCCCATCTGGGCTTCGACTTCCCACACGGCGCCGTCGGTGCGGACAAAGACGTCACGCCGTGCGAGCCTGACGTCACCATTCCACCAGTGCTGCTCAACTCTCACAGGGTCGACTTTATGACAGATATCGAAGCACCTGTGCGGGGCGAACCTGTAATTCTTGCTCGCCGGTCAGCCGAACCACATGGTCCGATCCGGTGGTTTTGGGGTTGATGACTTGCGTCACGTCGATGTATTAGGGCGGCGTCCGTAATGGCACTGTGCGTAGTCACCGCAGGTGAGGTCGGTGTTTCCGGGGCCACGAAACGATAACGACACACCGGCGTCATCTGTGACGGGGCACGGGGTCAGGGCAGCGAGGTGAGCGGCGGGGCACCCTCGGGCCACACCAGAATCACCTGGCAAGGTGCGTGGTCGAGGACGAATCGCGTGGCGTGTCCGAGGCTCTTTGGCCCCAACCGGCCACGATCACCGTCCCGGGCCGCCACCAGGACGTCACTTTCGGCACATGCAGCGACTACTTCCCGTTCCGGACGGCCACGCAGAGTCAACGTACGAGCGCTCCTCCCGAGACGCTCCGTGGCCGCGCAGAACAACCGCCGCTCCGCCCCGGCGAGCAGTTCCCCGGGATCCGCCCCCGCGACCCGGCCGAGCAACCCGGCCGAGCCGCTCAGCGCCGCCTC
Organism: uncultured Actinoplanes sp.; assembly: GCA_934667465.1. Classification (GTDB taxonomy): domain Bacteria; phylum Actinomycetota; class Actinomycetes; order Mycobacteriales; family Micromonosporaceae; genus Actinoplanes. The sequence continues at coordinate 5,494 of CAKUMG010000069.1, forward strand.
GGTGCCGACATCGACGACGTGCACGAACGTCACGTCCCCGGCCAGCGGGCGCGCCGCGTCCACGCACGCCTCCCAGGTGCCCTCGTTGAGCCACACGAGAATCCTCATAATCCCGACACTCGCAGACTCAGCCACAGCGACACCACCCCGGCGAGCAGACAGGCCGGTACGGTCAGCGCCCCGAGCCGCAGGAACTCCCCGGTCACCGGCGGCTGCCCACGCCCGTGCAGGATGCGCCGCCACAGCAGGGTGGCCAGCGAACCCACGTATGTCAGGTTCGGACCGATGTTGGCGCCCAGCAGCACCGCCAGCACCAGCCCCGGCGAGTGCGCCGCGAGCGGCAGCAGCATCAGCGTGGCCGGCAGGTTGTTCAACAGGTTCGACAGCACCGCGGCCAGCAGCGCCATGAGCAGCAGACCGACCAGCCCCGAACTCTGCGGCGCGACCCGGTCCACGAGATCGCCGAACCCGCTGTCGCTGACCGCCAGCACCACGACGCCCAGCGCCAGCACGAAGAGGCAGAAGCCCGGGTTCGCCTTGCGCACCAGCGTGCCGACCGGCTGCCGTTGCCGTACGGCCAGCACGAACGCACCCACCAGCGCCACCCAGGCCGGGTGCACCCCCAGCGGGCCCGCGATCGCGAACCCGGCCAGCGTCACCCCGAGCACCACCATCGCGAACCGCGGCACCGGCACCGGCTCGACCTCCACCGCGTGCGGCGGCGTCTCCAGGTCGTCGGCGAAGAACCGGCGCAGCACGAAGTACTCGACCGCGATCACCGTCAGCCAGGGCAGCGCCATCAGCCCCGCGAACGACAGGAACGACAACCCGGAGGCCGCCAGCGCGAGCAGGTTCGTGAGGTTGGAGACCGGCAGCAGCAGCGACGCCGAGTTCGCCAGGTGGTTGCACGCGTACACGTGGGGTTTCGGCCGCACCCCCAGCGTCGACGCGGTCGCGAACACCACGGGCGTCAGCAGCACCACCGTCGCGTCGAGGCTCAGCGCCGCCGTCACCGCCGACGCGATCACGAAGACGATGCCCAGCAGCCGCTGCGGCGATCCCCGGCTCCAGCGCGCGGCGGTCGCACCCGCATACCGGAAAACCCCGGCCTCGTCGGCCAGGTACGCCAGCAGCAGCACCGCCGCCAGGAACCCGACAGTCGGCCCCAGCTCGCCGAGCTCGTGCACCGCATCCCGCCACGACACCAGCCCGGCCCCGATGGCGATCGCCGCCGCGGGCACCGCCGCCACGGCCTCGGGCAGCCCACGGGGCCGGGCCACGGCGAAGCCGAGCACCACGGCGAGCAGGAGCAGAGAAAGGACGGTGATCACCAGCAGCGCACGATGCCCGCATCCCCTACCGTCGAAACCATGCTGCGCCGCTGGCTCCTCATCGCGGGCGCCGCGCACGTCAACCCGGACCCCCGCCGGCTACGCACCACGATCGGAGCCTGACATGCCCCACGGCGTCGTCCTCCTGCCCGACCGCGACACCCACGCCCGCCTGGCGGCCCTCGCCGCGCGGATCGCCGGCCCGGACCCGATCAACAAGCTGGGCCCGCACGCCCCCGCCCACGTCTCCGTGGCGCACTTCGACGGCGGCGACCCCACCCGCATCGCCACCCGCACGGCCGCTCACCCCGTCCGCACCCTCACCGTCCGCATCATCGGCCTGCTCTACACGCAGGTCCCCCCGGGCGACTACTACGTCCCCGAAGGCGGCGTCTACTTCGGCCTCGAAGTCGTCCGCCGCCCCGACCTCAACGCCCTCCACCACGAAGCCCTCGCCTGGATAGCCGACACGGGCGCCAAACCCCTGGGCGCCGTCGGCACCGACTTCCGCCCCCACATCACCCTCGGCATGACCCGCACCCCGGTCTTCCCGGACCCGTCCGCCATCCCCACGGGCGACCTCGACCTCCGCCTCGCCTTCGGCGAACTGGGCCCCTACGGCACCTTCCCAAACCTGACAAACTGATCCACCTGTACGGGCGCTCCGCCCGCCCCGCCGCCGCCGCCGCCGCCGCCGCACAGTCTTCGCACGCCTCGTTACGGCGCCGCAACGCCCTGACCCGGGCACGCGAGGCGCTGGGCAATGGCGGAGGGGGTGAGATCTCGCGGCAGGTCCGCCCGGATGGTGGCGCGATGAGGCCGGGACGGCAGCTGCGCCGGCCCCGGGAGCCATGTACGCCGGTGCGGGCGGGCGGAGTCTGTGCCCTGCTACGACTCTTCCGACTCGTCGATGTTGGGCCGGTTCTTGTCGAGATCGGGGCGGTTCCGCTCGACCCAGTCCTCGACGTCCTGCGCGAGCCACACCGAGCCCATGGCGAGGACCGCGATCGGCTCCGGGAAGGTGCGTCGCTGGATGAGCGCGGACGTCCACTGCCGCGAGAAGCCGAGCCGAGCCTGAATCTCGGATGCGCCCATCAACCTGATCTCACCGCGCTCCATGCCGCGACGCTACGACAAGCTGGCGATGGGCACTGTCTGGACCTCTGCCGACGTCGAGAACTGGATCATGGCGCTTCGGCCGTGGGATGCCGAGGAGTAAGACCCCACAGTGAAACGCCCGGCGCCCTCGCGAGGCGGTGCCGGGCGTCGCCTGCGCTCCGACCGTTCGCGCCGACTTGGGAAGCGTCGTGGGCCGGGGGCGGGTTCCGGGTCGCGCCGGCATCCGGGCGTGCCTGCAGCGAGACGGCCCTGAGCCGTATGAAGGGTAGGACTTCAGGTGCCACCCCAGGCAGTCCAGGTCAGGCCGGTGGTCATCGTCAGCAATGACGGAGCGGCCGACCTCAGTGAGCGCGGTCGACCGGCAACGGCGAGCCGTTGGGCCGGGCGGGCCGCGTACGGCTGGGTTGGCGTCTTTGACCCGGCCGGCCGCAGTGAAGAATGCCCGGCGCCTCGCGAGGAGGTGCCGGGCGTCGCCCTGCTGGCGGGCGCTGACGGAAGGCGCAGTCAGGGGCATCATGGGCTGTCCGTACCCGGCCTGCCGAGGTGAGTCGCCGGCCCTGGGCCCCCGACATCACGGAGAGCCAATGTGAGCCGTCGCCGATATGTGGCACGGGGAGTACCCGGCGGGTACCGCATCTGGGACAACACGGCACGTCGTTGGTGGGGTGAGCTCTACCAGCTCTGCCCGGACGATCTGCTGACCGAGCTCAACGGCGACGCCGACTACGACAAGATCACCGACCTGCTCAAGCGGTACCGCGCCCTCAGGCGGTAGCGCCGGATCACCCCGGCGGACCCTGCGGCGGCGACCGGATCCGACAGGGCTGGGCGCCGAAGAGCGGGGTCAGGAAGCCGGCTTCCAGGGCTTGAGCCAGGGGCTTTCGGGCCACCCCTCGGCGGCGGCGAGGAGGGGGTAGGCGGTGGCGCCGTCGAGGGATTCGCGGACGATGTCGGCGTGGCCGGTGTGGCGGGCGGTTTCCTGGATCAGGTGGAGGAGGACCCAGCGGACGGACCAGTTGTCGAGGTCCGGCGGGTTCCAGGGGACCGAGTGGTCGACCGGGACGGGCTGGCCGAGGTCCGGGATGTCGGCGATCGTCTTCTCGGTGCGGGTCGCCACGCGGTCGTACTCGGCGAGCAGGTCCTCGAGCGTCTCGTCGTCGGTCAGCCGGAAGTTGTCCGTGTAAGCCCGGTAGTCCAGGGGTTCCGGTTCCAGGAGGACCGTGCTGATCCAGCCCTTCTCGGTGGCGGCGCAGTGTTTGATCAGTCCGCCGATCGACAGCGGGCTCGCGGACGGGGTGGCGCGGAGTTGGTCCGGAGTCAGGCCGTGGGCTGTGAGGCGCAGGACGTAGCGCATCTGGGCGAGGTAGGCGAGCAGGCCCTCGCGCTCGGTGGCGATCGCGCCGACTTGAGCGGGCATCGTTCTCTCCTGACTGTGGAACGCTGGGCGTCCCGGTCAGGCTAGGAAGAGATGCGGTCAGTTTCCGGCCGCTTTCCGGCGATGGTGGCGCCGATGCCGGTGATCCAGCCGCCCGCGCGGCCGAGGGCCAGGAGTGCCGCCGGGTCCGCGGGGACGGTGACGTCCGTGAGGGCCGACGGGGGCCAGGCGCGGCGGAGGGTGCCGGGTCGTTCGAGGAGCGGTGCCAGGGCCGCGATCGGGTCGGGCGCCGACAGGGCGGTCCGATAGCCCTCCAGCTCGGCGATGACCTGGGTCAGAACCTCGTGGGAAGGCTCGGCGTTGCCGCCGCACATTGCTGCGATCAATTCCGTACGCGTCGCCGCCACGCGCGTCCCGTCACGGAACGAGCCGGCGGCGAGGGCGCCCGCGAGGGGCCGCCCGTCGAGCAGGTCGCTCAGCGCCGTGGCGAGCAGGTGGGGCACGTGGCTGATGCGCGCGACCGCCTGATCGTGTTCGGTCGCGGTGGCGGGGACGACGCGGGCGCCCAGACCGGTGAACAGGGCGGCGAGGGTCAGCCAGGCGTCCAGGTCGGTCTCGCCCGGTTCCAGGCACAGCACCCAGGCGCAGCCGTCGAAGAGCCGCGGGTCCGACGCGAGGAAGCTGGACGATTCCTTGCCCGCCATCGGATGGCCGCCGACGAAGCGGGGAGAAGCGAGCTGCTTCCGTACGGGCACCTTGACCGACGTGACGTCCGTGACCAGCCCCGGGAAGTCCACGAGCGCGGCGGCCACGTCCGGCAGCGCGGGCAGGGGCACGGCGATGACTGCCAGCTCCGCGCCCTCGAGCGCCTCGGCAATGCTGTCCGCAATCCGCCACAACCCCCCGCCCGCCGCCGTCTCGCGGGTGACACCAGTGGCCGACGGTCGGACGGCGGCGTCGCTGGCCGGCATCGAAGGGCCTGTGCCGAGGGCTGGCGCCTCGGTGGCGGCGGCCGGCGTGGGAGGGGCTGCGGCCAGGGCTGTGGCGGCGGCGCGGGTCTCCGGAGACACGTCGTAGCCGGTGACCTCGTGCCCGTGGGCGGCAAGGGCCCGCAGGAGGGAACCGCCGATGAGACCGAGCCCGATGACCGCGACATGCACGGGCTGACTCTCGCACATGGGCGTGCCGCCCACCCGGACAGCGGTCCCCGGATGCCGTCGGCGTGCCGCGGATCGCAGACGGCTGGGCGCTGGACGGCGTGGTGGGGCGCGCCGCGGGCTGCGGACGCTGGGCGCTGGACGGCGTGGTAGGCGCGGGCCGCGTACGGCTGGGCGCTGGGCGCGAATGGGCGATGCGGGAGGCGTACGAGGGTCAGGCCTTGCAGTTGTGGGTCTTCTCCCAGGAGGTGACCTTGGCCACCGGGCTCTTGTTGCCGCCCGCGCGCCACGAGTCGAGGAAGTCGGCCGGCCAGACGACGCCGCGGCGGACCTTCCAGTCGCCTGTTTCAGCGCAGGCCGGGGAGATGCCGTAGTGGAGATGGCAGACGTTGTTCGCGTTGCCCGTACGGCCGACTTTGCCCAGGGTCTGGCCGGAGTCGACGCGGGCGCCGGCCTTGATGCCGGACTGGATCTTGCTCAGGTGCGAGCCGTAGTAGCGGACGCCGTCGTCGCCGAGCAGGGACACCGAGAGGCCGCCGTTGAGCGGGCCGTCGGGGGCGCCCTTGACGTATTCGTCAGTGGTGCTGACCTCGAGGATGACGCCGCTGGTCGTGGCGACGACAGTCTCGCCGCAGTCGGCGAAGAGGTCGGTGGCCGGGTACTTCGAGTGGGTCGGGTGCCAGTCGACGTTCGAGGCTTTGATCGGGAACGTGTATTTCACGCTCGCCGGCTTGGCCGTGGTCGCCTTGGGAGACGCGGACTTCGAGGCCGGCTTGGACGTGGCCGGCGGCCGGCTCGGGCTCGCGCTCGCCGGCGCGCTCGTGGCGGCGACGGAGGGTGCCGGCTCGGGGGTGGGAGCGGACGTCCCCGACGGAGACACGAACTGCGGCGTCGCGGTGACCGACGTGCCGTCGCCCTGCCCACCACAGGCGGCGAGCGAGAACGCGGCGACGGTCAGGACCGAGAGGTTACGCAGGGAAAGCACCGCGCCATCGTGACAGAAGTCGTCCGTCCCCGCCGACCCGCGAGCCGTGGATAGGGTGGAACGGACGACGCCGGACAGGCGCAACGGCAGGCGGGAGGACCGGGATGACCGAGGTGCCGGGAGGCTGGGGGACCGCGACCCCGGGCTGGATGCCCGCCGAGCCGCTGCCGTCGTCGCGGCCGGGTCCGGCGGCGCCGCCGCGGCCCGCCTGGCGGGAGCCGCACGCCATCTCCGCCGGGCCGCTGATCGCCGGGGTGGGTGCGACGCTGCTGTGGTTCGCGCTGTTCGGGGCGCTCGGCCGGGACCTGCTCTCCTACGCGTGGTGGACGGTCGGGGCGGCGGTCACGGCGTGGCTGGTGGCGGCGTTCCTGGCCCTGTTCGGCGATCGCGGGGTCGCCGTCGGGGTGGCCCTCGCCGGCGGCGTCGGGCTGTCCCTCGCCGCGGGCCTGGTGGGTGAGAGGTGGATCACGACGAACGACTGGCCGCTCTGGTGACTTTCCACTGATCTGAGTGCATTCGTCGCTGACGATCCGTATGCCGTCCGTGGCGCAGCGAACATGGCCTTGACGAACCTCGCCGGGCTGGGCAGTCTCGGCCCCATGTCCCACGTACCTCAGCGGCCGGACCCCGAACGGCGTCGCCGGCGGCTCGAACTGCTGGCCGCGCTGGCGGACGCGAAGTCGGCCCGGGATCTCAACCAGCCGCACCGGCTGCGTGGGGCGCGGCTGCGCGAGCTGATCGCCAGCCGGCGCCGGTTGGCCGGCTGATCTTTCCGCAGGGTGCTGCGGCTCGCGTCTTCGCCTCCAGGGCGTGGTGCGGCTCACGTCGACGCCTTCCTCCGCGGCGTGCGCAGCTCGCGTCTTCGCCGCCTTCGCGGCGTCGTGGCTAGCGTCTTCGCCGCCTTCGCGGCGTGGTGTGGCTCGCGTCTTTGTCTCCTTCGGGGCGTGGCGCTGCGCGGGCGACGATGCAGCGGCTACCGTCACACGCTGAGAAACACTGTTCGTGGGGGGATTCGTGTCGACTTTCGCTGCCGCCGTGGCGCGGGGCAAGAACGGCTGGACCGCGGCCGAGCTGGAGCTCGCCGGGACGTCCGACATCGACGAGGTCGTCGACCTGTTGCGGGACGCGGAGCCCGACGCCGAGGTGTCACTGCTGTTCGTCGAGGCCGACGACCAGTACCTGGCCATCCTGCGCCTGGACGAGGGCGAGGACCTGCGGGTGTTCGGCTCCGACTCGGCGTTCGCCGACGAGAACAAGCTCGGGGCGCTGCTGCTGGCCGACGTGGAGACGCCGGCCCTGGAGCTGGACGACCCGGCGCAGGACGACGACGCCGACGAGGAGGAGGACGAGGAACGCCCGGCCGCCGATCCCGACGCGGACCCGGTGGGCGACCTCGAGATCCTCGCCGACCTGGGCATCTCCTCGAACCGGCTGCTGACGCTCTGCGGGCTGGACGGCATGCTGCCGGCCGACGTGACCGCCGAGATCTGCCAGAAGCTGGGCTGCGGCGACGAGCTGGAAGAGCTGCGCGACGCGTGAGAAGCAGTCCCCGGCACGAGACGTGGATGCGGCGGGCACTCTCCGTC
>CAKUMG010000070.1 GCA_934667465.1 uncultured Actinoplanes sp.
GGGCAGCACGTCGCGGTCGATGACAACCACTTCGTCGTACGCCTCCCGCAGCGCCCGCGCCGCGAACAGCCCGCCGAACGACGCCCCGATGATCACCGCGCGCCGGCTCACACGCACCCTCCCCCCTCCGGGGTCCGGTCGTGGACTCCCGCCGCCCGAACGTGGGCGACGGGCGCGGATCGGTTGCCTGGGAATGACCTGCGTCACATTGGATCGTGGTCGCAGGCCCCGGTGTCGAACCGGGCGGACCGCCCTTATGAGGGGCGGGCGGGCAGCCAACGCCCCGCCTGCGGGAGTACGCCACCGGGGACTCGAACCCCGAACACGTCGGTTAAGAGCCGACTGCTCTACCCATTGAGCTAGTGGCGCCCGGCCTTCTCGAGGCCGCCGTGTCCCCAGCAGGAATCGAACCTGCGGCCTCGACGTTCGTAGCGTCGCGCGCTGTCCAGCTGCGCCATGGGGACAGAAAAAAGCCGCCATCGGAAATGGCGGCGGCAGACCTCGGTGATCAGCCGCGCAATCGTCGCTTCGTGCGCTTGCCCATCATCGTGGCCACCCTCCGGTCCGTTCCCTCTGGAGCCTTTCTGCCTGACACAGACAACTGTAGGGACCGGACCGGGGCGGCTCAACGCATTTACCGTGGTGCGCCCAGGTCGTCGAGCGCCTTGGCCGATCCACGGTGCACGGTGACCGGAGCCGTGTCCCGCGCCTTCGCGAGATCGATCTCCTTGGCGGCAGCGTTCGCCTGTTCGAGCTGCGGCTTGCGTTCGAACAGGGCCTTCGTCAGCACGCACGCCACATCCGCGTCCAGGTTGTCGCGGACGAGCAGGAGATTGGGGACGACGACGGTGGGGACGTCGGCCGGGGTCTTGTACGTCGCCGCCGGGATCGTCCCCGCCTCGTACACCGGATTGATCTTCTGCAGGTCCGGCAGGACGGTGGTGATGTCGAGGAAGCGCACCTGGTCGCCGGCGGTGGTGAGCAGGTCGGTGGCGCCCGGGGTGGGCAGCCCGCCGGACCAGAAGAACGCGTCGATCGTGCCGTCCTTCACGCCGTCGACGGTCTTCGCGAGGTCGAGCCGCTGCGCCTGGATGTCCGCGGCCGGATCGAGTCCCGCCGCGGTCAGCACCCGATTGGCGATCACTTCGGTGCCGGATTTGGGAGAGCCGGTGGAGACGCGTTTCCCGCGCATTCCGGCGACGTCTTCGATGCCTGCGTCCGTACGGACGATGACCTGGGTGTAATTGGTGTGGATCCGGGAGAGCGCCTGGATGGGCTGGGCGGAGGCGAAGCTGTTGCGCCCCTCGACGGCATCGGCGGCGCTGTCCGCCAGCGAGAAGGCGACGTCGAATTCACCCGCGACGAGCTGCTGGATGTTCTGCACCGAGGCGCCGGTTTCGGAGGCCGTCGCCCTCACCTTGCCGCCCGCGGTCGCGCCGATCTGTTCGGCGTACGCGTTCCCGAGCGCGAAATAGACGCCCGTCGCATTGCCGGTCGCGATGCCGATCCGGGTGTCGTCCGCGACCTCGCAGGTGACCTCGGCGCCGGTGTCGGTGCTCGCTTCGTCCTGCCGGCCGCCGCATCCGGCGAGCACGAGTGCGCCGGACGCCATCACTGCCAGAACCTTTCTCATGCGGTCCGCCTTCCGATTCTTTGCCGCAGGGCCAGGGCTGCGGCGAGTGTCAGGTTCTTCTCCGCAGCGCCAGAGCTGCGGCGAGGGTCAGGGCGATCGCACCGAGAGCGATCGTCAGCGGTGCCAGATAGAGCAGGAGCAGGCCCGCGGCCGCGCCCAGCACGCGGGCGACGGGACCGGCGGGGCCGATTCCGGGTACCCAGCCGCCGGTCGCCACGGCCAGTGCGATCACGGCGAGCGCCGCCACCGCGGTGGTCCACAGCACGTCCAGGACCGGGCCGCGGGCCAGCAGGTGCTCGCCCTGCTCGGTGAGCACGAACGCGATCGGCGCGAGGAACGCCGGCAGCGCGTACTTGAGGGCCTGCCACATGGTCGGCACGGTGCGGCCGCCGGTGATGGCGCTGGCGCCGACCGCCGCCAGCGCTGTCGGGGGAGTCACCTCGGAGAGCACCGAGTAGTAGAAGACGAACATCGCCGCGGCGGGCGCCGGGACGCCGAGGGCCAGCAGGGCCGGCCCGATGATGACCCAGCCGATGATGAAGCTCGCGGTCACGGGAACCGCCAGGCCGAGGATCGCCAGCGCGACCGCCGCCAGGACGACGGTGAGCGCGAGCACCGCAGCGGGGTTGTCCGTGATCGCCTGCGCGCCGCTGACCAGCAGCGATGCCAACTGGGCGCCGAGGCCGGTCTTCGTCGTGGTCGCGGTGATGATGCCCGCCGCGGCGCAGACCGCCACCACCGGCAGCACTCCCCGTACGCCCGCCGCGAGCGCCTGGACTCCCCGGCGCGGTGTCAGCCGGGTGCGCCGGTCGAGGAAGGACAGCGCCGCCGCGAGCACGGTCGCGTACACGACCGACCGGGTGGCGCTCTGCCCCAGCGCCAGCAGCACCACGATCACGATCAGCGACGAGAAGTGGTAGCCGAACCGGGCGAGGAGCCGCCACGCGCTCGCCTTCGGCAGGTCGACCGGGCGCACCTGGAAGCGCCGCGCGTCGATCTCCACCGCGAGCACGATGCCCAGGTAGTACAGCAGCGTGGGGATCATCGCCCAGCCGAGCACCGTCAGGTACGAGACCTCCAGGTACTCCGCGACGATGAACGCGGCCGCCCCCAGCGTCGGCGGCGACAGGATCGCCCCGACCCCGGCGGCCGCCAGCATGCCCCCGGCCTGCTCCGCCGGGTAGCCCGCGCGGCGCAACAGCGGCCAGGTCACCGCGCCGACGCTGACAGTGGTGGCCGTGCCGGAGCCGGAGACCGTGCCGAGCAAAAAGCCTGCTGCGACAGCCGTACGCCCGGCGGCGCCGCGCGACTTCCGGAAGGCCGCCACGGACAGGTCGACGAAGAACCTGCTCGCCCCCGAGAGGTCCAGGACGGCGCCGTAGATCGTGAACAGCACGATGTACGTGGCCGCGACGTCCAGCGGCGTCCCGTAGAACCCGCTGCCGGAGTTGTGGAGCGCGTCCACGATCTGCGCGAAGTCCAGGCCCGCGTGGGCGACCCGCCAGCCCTGGGGGAGCAGCCCGCCGTAGTAGGCGTACGTGAGGAAGGCCAGGCAGACGATCGGCAGCGCGAGCCCGGTGGTCCGGCGGCAGGCCTCGACGACGAGCACGAGCAGGATCGCGCCGGCGATGACGTCTGCGGGTTCCAACAGGCCCTGGCGGTCCAGGAAGCCGTTGTAACCGCCGGTGGCCGGGTTCAGCGGATACAGGCACACCAGCAGGCAGGCGGCGCCCAGGATCCAGTCGGGGACCGTCGGACGGTCGCTCTTGCGGGTGTCGCTCCGGCGGGCTCTGCCTCGGTAGACAAGGAAGACGAGCGGCAGCGTGCCGGCCAGGAAGATGATCAGATAGAACTGGCTTCCCTGGGCCAGCGGGCGGAAGACCTGCCAGAGCACGAGCAGGGCCACGCCGGCCGCGACGACGGCGACCGCGGTGCCGATCCTGCCGGTGAGTGCGCGGGCCGGCAACTCTTCGTCATCGTAATGAACAGCAGGTGGGTCGGCGGTTAACACAGTGGATGCTTGTGACACACTGCCGCCGGGCGAACCGGCGAAGATCGACTGGTCGTCCTCCGCTTGGCCGTCCTCCGCCGGGCCGTTCGGAGATCGACCGTCGGCCATGTGTCGGACCGTACTATGCGGGAAGCGTTTTGTAACCGTCGGTTACATGATCGATCTGTAGTACCGTCTCAAAACCGGCAAAACAGTTTCCGGGGTCGGGGCCGGAGCGTTGATTGGGGTTATGGTGCGACGCTCATCGCTGCAGGAAATCCGCGAGCTTACTTACAAGCCCAAGGATGCCTGGTGGACGGTTCTGCTGGTGGATCCCGTGGCCGCGCGGCTGGTGTGGCTCGTCGCCCCCTACCGGTGGATCACGCCGAACCTGCTCACCGGTGTGGCCACCATCCTCGGCCTGGGCTCGGCGTTCGCGTTCGCGATGCAGGACCGCTGGTGGGTCGTGGCCGGCGCGGTGCTGTTCCACCTGAGCTTCATCGTCGACTGCATGGACGGCAAGATCGCCCGGCTCAACGGCACCGGGTCGATGTTCGGCACCTGGCTCGACTTCATGTTCGACCGGGTCCGCGTCTTCATCTGCGCGCTCGCCCTCTTCGGCGGGCAGTACGCGCGGACGGACGACATCACCTACATGTACGTCATGATCGCCATGGTCTTCCTCGACCTGTTCCGCTACGTCAACGGCGCCCAGATGGGCCGGGTCCGCGCCTCCATGCGCGAGCAGATCGAGGCCGCCCGCGGCCCGGTCGACCCGGCGCCCGCCGCGGAACCGTTCGCCGAGGGCGCCGCCACGCAGGTCAAGCGCGGCCTGCGGTCGCGCATCGGCCGCGCGCTCGCCGCGCACCGGATCCGCACCCACCTGTTCAGCGGCATCGAGTTCGAGATGACCGTCTTCATCATCGCCCCGCTGACCTTCCTCGTCGCTGCCCGCGACGGCTGGATCATCCCGGTCTCGCTGGCCGCCGGCGCGCTCCTCCTGGTCTTCGAGCTCCGCCTCATCTACCGCCTCTGGCAGGCCACCCGCGCCTTCCCGGTCGCGCTGGCCAAGGCGCAGGCCGAGGGCGAGCTCAAGGCCGCCGAGCGTGCGGCCCGCTTCGACCTCCCGCAGCCCGTCCAGTCCTGACCCGGCCGCCCCGCGCGGCGTTCGTGTGCCGGCTCAGCTCTGCGCTGCCCGCGCGGGCCGGCGCAGCCCCGCCCCGACCTCGTGCAGGTGGCGCAGCGCGATCCCGTACGACTCGGTCAGCCCGGTGATCTCGTAGGAGACGCCGATCTCCTCGCAGTACCGCTGGACGATCGGCTGTGCGTGCCGCAGATTCGGGGTCGGCATCGCCGGGAACAAGTGGTGCTCGATCTGGTAGTTGAGGCCGCCCAGCGCGGCGTCCGTCAGCCACCCGCCGCGCACGTTCCGCGAGGTGAGCACCTGCTTGCGGAGGAAGTCCTCGTCGCCGGCCGGGTGCGGCATGCCCTTGTGGTTCGGTGCGAACGTCATGCCGAGGTAGACGCCGAACAACCCCTGGTGGACCGCGAAGAACGCCAGAGCCTGCCACGGGCCGAGCACCAGCAGGAGCGCCCCGAAGTAGGCGAGCAGATGCGTGCCGAGCAGGACCGCCTCCAGCCCTCGCCGCTTGTCGACGGTGCCCCGCCACAGCGCCTTGATGCTGTCCTTGCGCAGGCTCAGCCCGAGCAGCGTGAGCAGCGGGAAGAACAGCCAGGCCTGGTGCCGGGTCAGCCACCGGTCGAAGCCGCCCCGGCGTGCGGCAGCGGCCTCGGTGGACCAGACCAGCACTGCGGGCGCGACGTCCGGGTCGAGATCGTCGTGGTTCGGGTTGGCGTGATGCTTGGTGTGCTTCTCCATCCAGTAGCCGTAGCTCATGCCGATCGCGAGGTTGGCCACCACGCGGCCGGCCCTGGCGCTGGGGCCGCCGGTGCGGAACACCTGGCGATGGGCCAGGTCATGGGCGAGCAGGGCCACCTGCGCGAACACCACCGCGAGGAACGCCGCGACGGCGAGGGTCCACCACGAGGAGCCGACCAGGAAGAAGGCCGCCCAGCCCGCAGTGAGCGCGAGCGCCACCAGGCCGATCCGCGCGGTGTAGTGGGCGGGCTTGCGGGTGAGCAGGCCGGCCCGGTTGATGCGCCGGGCCAGCTCGGCGAAGTCGCTGCCGGCTGTGGAGCGGGGCTGTTCGATCGTCGTCGTCATGCTGCGAGCCTTCCGCCTGGAGGGCCCGCGGTCGTTAGTGCCAGCATGAGTCTTTGTGCTATCCCTACCGTTACCCCGGATAGGGGTGCTGGCACTACCGACGACCCGGCCCGCCAGGCCCGAGAATGGGCGGCATGGAAACGGGGTCGCTGGCGCGGAACGGACTGCGGTCGATCGGCATCGGCTTCGCCGGTGTCCTGCTGGCCGTGCTCAACTTCCCGCTGCTCTGCCTCTGGCTGGTGGCCCTCGCGCTGACCCCGGTGGCGGGTGTCGGCATGGTGGCCCTGCCGTTCATGACCTGGCTGGTCCGGGCCCGCACCGACCTCGCCCGCCGGCTCGCCGGCGGTGCCGGGGTGATGATCGCCCGGCCCTATGCGCCCCGCCCCGTCAAGGCGTTGCCCGGTGGCTGGCGCCGCTACAAGTGGATCCTCACCGACCCCGCCACCTGGCGCGATCTCGCGTGGCTGGTCCCGGGTGCCGTCGTCGGCATCGTGCTCGGCGTCGTCGGGCTGGCCCTGCCCGCGTACGGGTTGGAAGGCATCACCCTTCTGCCGCTCTGGCTCTATCTCGGCGTCGACTGGTACGGCTACGGTCTCTTCTGGCCCATCGAGTCGTTCAGTCAGGGGCTGCTCTCGCTTCCGCAGGGCGTCGTGTTCCTGGCCCTGGGCCTGGTCGCGGCACCGTGGCTGCGCTGGACCGATGCCCGGTTCGCCAAGCTGTTCCTGGCGCCGACCCGTGCCGCCGAGCTGCGTCTGCGCGTCGCCCACCTCACCGAGTCCCGCGCCGACACGGTCGACGCCCAGGCCGCGGAGCTGCGCCGCATCGAGCGTGACCTGCACGACGGCGCTCAGGCCCGGCTGGTGTCCCTGGGCATGACCATCGGCCTCGCCGAGGAGCTGCTCGACAACGACCCGGCGGCGGCCCGCAAGCTGCTCGCCGAGGCCCGCGAGTCCAGCGGCTCCGCCCTGCTCGAACTGCGCGATCTGGTACGCGGCATCCACCCGCCGGTCCTGGCCGAGCGCGGCCTCGACGGCGCGGTGCGGGCACTGGTCCTCAGCCTCCCGGTCCCGATCAGCGTGGAGATCGACCTCCCCGGCCGGCCCGACACCCCGGTCGAGTCGGCGGCCTATTTCGTGCTGGCCGAGGCGCTCACCAACGTGGTCCGGCACAGCGGTGCCCACACGGCGGCGGTCACCATCCAGCACGCCGACGACCGCCTCCTCATGGTGGTCCTCGACGACGGCAACGGCGGCGCCGATCCCGGCGCCGGATCCGGCCTGCGCGGCATGGAACGCCGCCTCGCCGCATTCGATGGCACGATGACGCTGTCCTCCCCGCCGGGCGGGCCGACCGTCGTCACAGTGGAGCTGCCGTGCGCGTTGTCATCGCCGAGGACCTCGCCCTCCTCCGGGACGGCCTGATCCGCATCCTCGAGGCCTTCGACTGCGAGGTCGTGGACGCGGTCGACAACGGTCCCGCCCTGCTCCCGGCCCTGATCAAGCATCAGCCCGACGTCGCCGTGGTCGACGTCCGGCTCCCGCCGACCTTCACCGACGAGGGCCTGCAGGCAGCGCTGGCCGCCCGCACCGAGATCCCGGGCCTGCCGGTCCTGGTGCTCTCCCAGCACGTCGAGCCCCTCTACGCCAGGGAGCTCCTGACCGACGCCCGCGGCGGCGTCGGCTATCTCCTGAAGGACCGCGTCTCCCACGTCAGCCACTTCATCGACGCCGTCCGCCGCGTCGCAGGCGGCGGCACGGCCATGGACCCCGAAGTGGTCTCCCAGCTCCTCGCCCGCCGCGAGCCCCTGGCCGTCCTCACCGTCCGCGAGCGCGAAGTCCTCGGTCAGATGGCCGAGGGCCGCTCGAACGCTGCCATCGCCGGCAAGCTCTTCGTCACCGAGAAAGCCGTCAGCAAGCACATCAACAACATCTTCACCAAGCTCGCCATGCCCCCGTCCGAGGACGACAACCGCCGCGTCCTGGCGGTCCTCGCCTACCTCAACGCCTGACCCCACGGCACCGGCTCAGGCACCCGCCCCCACCACCAGGCCGGCCCTCCCGCACCTCGGTCAGGGTGCCTCAGGGGCTGAGCGGCGAGCCTCCTCCAGGAGCAGGAGCCGGACGATCCAGGTGGCGCGCCGGGCGATGTCCTCGATGTGGCGGGGCCGTACGGGTTCTTCGACGCGCACGACGACGTACAGTTCGCCGTTCTCCGACTTCCACGGCGGGACCGTGCCCTCGACGTGGACGTGCCGCAGCACCTCGCCGACGAGCCCGGGGATGCCCACGAGGTCGAAGCGTCCCTCGAACGTCTTGCTCCTCGGCTGCGCCCGTGGCAGCACCGTCATCGGTGGCAGGTGGCGCGGCAGCTGAACCGTGGCGAAGACACCGTTGCCCTGGGCTTCGACCATCCGGGGCAGGGGCTCGCCGGACCAGACGACCTCGCCGGCCACCACCCGCAACCCGTCCACATTGTTCACGCGGGCCGTGGTCATGGTGAGCAGCGGGATCCGGTGCAGCATCGAGTGCCATGGCCACGGCCCCTGGGCCGGGATCTCCTCCCACACCGCCCAGGCGGCCGTCTCCCGCTTGGCGCGACGGTGCAGCCAGGCCCGCCAGCCCAGTGTTACCAGGCCGGCGGCCACCAGCGTCAGGGTCAGCAGCAACCCGGCGCGGGGCGTCCGGTCGTACATGTCCTCGGCGCCGGCCGCCGTGGCGACTCCGCAGCAGGCGAAGACGATCAGCGCGGCCACGCCGCCGATCACCCAGCCGAACTTCTTCAGAGTCTCCACGTCACTGCCCCATCCGATACCGTTCCTCAGCGCCTCCAGGTCAGCCGGGCCACCCTGCCCTGCTCGCCCGACGCCCAGCAGGTGCCATCCTCGCAGAGCACCGCATCGAAGCTGCCGGCGTCGAACTCCCGCCACGAGCGCCCGCCGTCATAGCTGATGTCGCTGCCCGTGGGGCCGACCGCGAGCGCCGTGGATCGGCCCAGCCAGGCCGCGCCGGAACGGTACTCGCCCGGCTCGGTGCGGGCCGGCTTCCAGCTGCGGCCGCCGTCACGGGTCGTGGCGGCGGCGTCCGGCGCGGCGTCGGGCAGCGCGAAGTCACCGCCCACCGCGATGCCGTGCCACGGGTCGCGGAAGGCCAGGCTGTAGACGCCGGCGCTGGGTCCGCTCGGGACGCCGCTGTCGGTGACCCGCCAGTTGCGGCCGCCGTCGGTGGTGGAGAACACGCGTGCCCGCTCGCCGCCGCCCGTGGCGAACCAGGCCCGGCCGGCGCCCGCGTGGTCCGCCGAGACGAGGCACGTGCCGCTGGCAGCGAACGCGAACTCGCCCGGCAGCGCGTCGGGCATGCCGGCGGGGGAGCGCACCGACCACGTACGGCCGCTGTCGGAAGTCGCCAGGATGCGGAACTTGCCGTCGACGGGGTCGGACAGCGCCAGCCCGTGCCGGCGGTCGAGGAACGTGAGGCAGTCGTAGAACGCGGCCGGGTCGTCGTTGCGGAACGTCTCGCGCCAGCTGCGCCCGCCGTCGGAGGTCGCGTAGAGCCGGGACTGGTCGCCCTCGCCGATGGTCAGCGCGACCGCGTGGTCGGCGTCGAAGGCCTCGATGTCACGGAACTGGAGCTCTGCGGCGCCTGGCGGGTCGACTCGCTGCCAGGATCGCGCGCCGTCGACCGTACGCAGAATCGTCCCCGCGGAACCCGCCACCCAGGCGACGCGGTCGCTGACCGGAGCCAGGCCGCGCAAGCGGGCGGTGACCCCCGTCTCCGACAGCCGCCAGGACGGCTCCGGGCTCGGTGCGGTGAAGCCACTGGTGGTGGCCAGCGTGAGAAGACCAGCCGCAGCAATCGATAGCTTTCGAAGGCGTGTCATGGTGAGCGAACTTACCGCCTGAGATCGATCGCCGCAGGCGGCCTGTGGATAACCTCTCCGCCGGTGGATCACTCGCACAACCGAAACAACGGCACCGCAGGATATGGGCATGGAAACCGCAACCCGGTCACCCGCTGTCACCGTAGCGATCACGCGCAAGGCCGATCCCTCGCGCAACGTCGAAATGCTCGCCTGGGTCCGCGCCGGCACGGCCATGGCCGAGAACTTCCCCGGCTTCCTCGGCGTGGGCTGGATCCGGCCGGCGCTGGGCTCGACCGACTGGCACATGCTCTACCGCTTCGCGGACGCCGACGCGCTGCACGCCTGGGAGGAGTCGCCGCAGCGGCAATGGTGGCTGACCTCGGCACAGGGCATGGTCGAGCACACCCGGGTGGAACGCCGGACGGGCATCGAAGGCTGGTTCGATCCGGCGCAGGAGCTCGCCGTGGATGATCTGCCCGCGACGCCCGCACCGCCGCCGCGGTGGAAGCAGGCCGTGACGATCTGGGTCGGCTTCTTCCCGGTGAGCCTGCTGGCAGCCGTCACCCTCGGTCACCTCATCGCCGACTGGAATGTGGTGCTGCGCACGTTGGTGACGACGTTGTGTCTGACGCCCCTCATGGCCTACTTCGTCCTGCCGCAGGTCACGAAGTCCTTGCAGTGGTGGCTCCAGGGCCGGACGCCGCCGTGGCGCCGGTGACCGTGCGTCAGCGGACTTGACTTGTACCTCGAGGGACGGGTGCAGGATTCCGGGCATGAACCTCCTCGCCCCACCCGTCCCCACCTTCCCCATCCAGCTGCTCGCGCTGCTGGGCACGCCGGCCCGCGGCCCCTGCCGCCCGTCCCGGGTGCGTTCGCCCGCAAACGTGCGCCGGTTTCCTCCGAATGCGGCCATCGCGTCCGATGGTGCGGTCGAGGGAGGGGCGATGCGCCTGCGCAACTGGATCGCCGTGGTCGTCAGCGTGGTCCTGCTGATGGCCGTCGGGGTGGTGGGCGTGCTGGTCAACCGGTCCGCGCTCCAGGCGGCGGACACGGTCCACCGCTCGGACACCCGGGCATTGGCGGTCAACAACGCCACGCTGGCCGGCCAGATGCAGCTGCTCGCGGCGAAAGACCTCGCCGCGTTCGCCGAGAGTCACCGTTTCGATCTCGGCGCCGGGCACGTCGTTGATCGGGCTGCGCTCGAGGCGTACGTGCGGCAGTCGTCCGTGTTCGCCTACGGCGCGGCGGTCCTCGGGCCGACCGGCGCCGTGGTGACCGCCTCGCGGACCAATCCGCTGCCGCCCCCGAGCGACCCGGGCTTCGCGGCCCTGCGCGCCTCGCTGGCGACGGGGAAGCCCGGCTTCTCCCCGGTCATGACGGCGACCGGTGCCGACGGCGCGGCCCTCGCGGTCCAGGCCGTCGCCGTGCCGATCCGGTCGGGCAGGGCGACGGTCGCGTTCCTCGCCGGGTTCGCCCGCCTCACCGCCACGACGCTGCAGGCCTACACGGCGAAGCTGAAGAGCGCCGCCTACCTGACGACGATCGTCGACCCGTCCGGTACCGTCGGCTTCAGCAGCGATGCCGGCGTCGTCGGCACCACTGTCGACCCGTCGGTCATCGCCGCGGTGCGCGCCCACCCGGCGGGCTCCACCTTCGTCGAATACGCCGCCGGCGGCACCGAGCAGATCGCGATCGTCGTCACCGGCGACCTGGTTCCCGGCGGGTGGGCCTATGTGCGCACGCAGGACCTCTCGTCGTTCGACGGTGCGGTGCACAGCCGCAGCCAGACCACCAACCTGACGCTGCTGGCGATGCTCGTCATCGGCGCCGTGGGCATCTCGCTGCTCGGCTACCGCACCCAGGTCCAGCGGCGGCGGGCCGACGAGCGGTTCCAGGCGCTGTTCCAGCACGCGCCCGACATGGTGGCCGTGCTGGACGAGGAGGGCCGGATCGCCTACTCCAGCCCGAGTGCCGCGTCGGTGCTGCACTTCCCGCCCGGCTCGCTGCAGGGCAGCAACGTCTTCGACCTGGTCCACCCCGACGACCGGGCCCGGATGATCGACGCCTTCGCCGACCTGCGGACCCGGCGCGACGGCGTGCTGCGCCTGGAGACCCGCATCCTCAACGCCACCGGGGTGGCGACCTGGTTCGAGTTCACCGCGTCCAACCAGATGCACAACCCGGCGCTCAGCGGCATCGTGATCCATGCCCGCGACATCTCCGAGACGCGCGCTTTCCAGGACCGGCTCACCCACGAGGCGCAGCACGACGCCCTGACCGGGCTGCCCAACCGGCGCCGGATGCAGGACGCGCTCGGCGCCGGGCTGCGCGAGGCGCCGGTCGCGGTGCTCTTCGTCGACCTGGACGGCTTCAAGCCCGTCAACGACGCCTACGGGCACGAGGCCGGCGACGAGCTGCTGCGCCAGGTCGCCGACCGGCTCAGCGCCTGCGTCCGGGCCGAGGACGTGCTCTCCCGCGTCGGCGGCGACGAGTTCGTGGTGCTGATGCCGGGGATCACCAACCCGGTCGACGCGGCGGCGATGAGCACCAGGGTCCGGGGCGCGCTGGGCAGCCCCTTCTCGGTGCTGGGCCACGAAGTGGTGATCGGGGCCAGCGTCGGTGTCCACCTCGCGGATGCCGCCGCGGACCCCGACCAGGCGCTGCGCGCGGCGGACCACGCGATGTACGCGGTCAAGCGGCGCGGCGGAGGCCGTCCCTCGGTGCGGGCCGCGGTCGAGCGCGAACCGGTGCGTGCGGGCCGCCACCGAGCGGACCACTGACGGCCTCCACGACCGTGGGCCGATGCGGTGAGCCGGTGCCGTGCGGTGCCGTGCGGTGCGGTGATCCGCTGCGGTGGACGGCCTGGTGGGGCGGTCCGGGTGAGGTGGCGCGGTTGGAGGGCGGCGCGGTGCGGTGCGGCGTGGGTGTGGTGGTGGGGCGGCGGGTGCGGGGCGCGGGGTGGGGGTTGGGCGGGGGGAAAGGAAAGCGGGCGGGCGGGGGAGCCGTTACGTTGTGGGTCATGGCTTCGAAGACGCCCGCTGTGGAGGTTGAGGCGGGGGAGCACACGGTTCGGATCTCCAATCCGGATCGGGTGTACTTTCCCGAGCTCGGACTGACCAAGCTTGATCTTGTCGGCTACTACCGGGATGTCGGCGAGGGGATCGTGCGGGCGTTGCGGGGGCGGCCCTGCATGTTGCACCGCTTTCCCGACGGGCTGGCGGGGGAGAAGGTGCACCAGAAGCGGGTGCCGCACGGGGCGCCGCCCTGGTTGCAGAC
>CAKUMG010000071.1 GCA_934667465.1 uncultured Actinoplanes sp.
TGATGCCGGCCGGCACGACCGAGTGGGGCACCCGCACCGAGACCAAGAACGTGAACTCGCTGCGCTCGGTCGAGCGCGCGGTCCGCTCCGAGATCATCCGCCAGGCCGGCGTGCTCGACGGCGGCGGCTCGATCCACCAGGAGACCCGCCACTTCCAGGAGGACACGGGCGACACCCGCCCGGGCCGCTCCAAGGAGACCGCGACCGACTACCGCTACTTCCCCGAGCCCGACCTCGTGCCTATCGAGCCGGACCCGGCGTGGGTCGAGGAGCTCAAGGCCGCGCTGCCCGAGAAGCCCAGCGTCAAGCGGGCCCGGCTGCGCGAGGAGTGGGGCATCAGCGTGCCCGACATGCAGTCGGTGGCCAACGCCGGCGCGGTCGAGCTGATCGAGGAGACCATCGCCGCGGGCGCAAGCCCGGCCGGCGCGCGCAAGTGGTGGATGGGCGAGCTCGCCCGGCGCGCCAACGAGACCGGCGTCGAGCTGTCCTCGATCGGGGCCACCCCGGCGCAGGTCGCCCAGCTCCAGGCCCTGGTCGACGAGGGCAAGATCAACGACAAGCTGGCGCGCCAGGTGCTCGAGGGCGTCGTCGCCGGTGAGGGTGACCCGGCCGAGGTCATGAGCGCCCGCGGGCTCGAGGTCGTCTCGGACACCGGCGCGCTGCAGGCGGCCGTCGACGAGGCGATCGCCGCCAACCCGGACATCGCCGCCAAGATCCGCGACGGCAAGGTGGCCGCCGCGGGTGCCCTGGTCGGCGCGGTCATGAAGACCACCCGCGGTCAGGCCGACGCCAAGACGGTTCGCGAGCTGATCCTGGCCCGCCTGAGCTGACCCGCGACTGTCCGTCCCCGGCCGGCCCCGCAACGTCGGGTGCCGGCCGGTGTCGTTCCGACCCGGGCCTGGCCGGCGGTTGCGGCGGGCGGTGCCTTCATGTGGCCGGCTGCGGCGGGCATGGCGTAGGTGTGGTCTGTGGGGCCTGGCGGGGTGGCTCGGGGGTGGTCATCAGTGGGAGGCCGCGCCGCCGACGTTGAGGGTGACGACGCCCGCGACGATGAGGCTGACGCCAGTGATCTTGACCCAGGTGAGGGGCTCGCCGAGGAAGATGGCGCCGATGGCCACGATCGCGGCGGTGCCCAGGCCGGACCACAGCGCGTAGGCGACGCCGACCGGGACGTCCCTGACCGCCTGGGAGAGCGCCACGAACGAGACGGCGTAGCCGGTCAGGCAGGCGACCGTGGGCCACAGGCGGCTGAAGCCGTCGGTCGTCTTGAGCATGCTGGTGGCGAACACCTCGGCGGCGATCGCGCCGAGCAGGAAGACGTACGGCATGGGGTCCTCTCTTCTTGTACGGAAGTACAGGAGTACGGAAGTACGAGAAGAGAGGATCTCAGCGGCTCGGTTGCGGCAGCGTGACGCCTGTGGAGACCGACGGAGCGGTTGTCGGCTCGGGGCCGATGCCGACGACCTTGCGCTGCACCTCGACGTTCGACTCGCCGGTGCCGCCGAGCTGGATGTCGTCGTAGGCCTTCAGCGCCTGGTTCTCGTCGAAGTAGAGCACCGACAGCTGCAGCGGGGTCGGCTCCTCGCCCTCGAGCCCGCGCAGGCCGGCGGCCCCCGTCGAGCCCTGCACCATCAGCATGGTCTCCTCGGCGGCCCCGTTGAGCCCGCTCGGGGAGGGCTGCGCCGCGGCGGGCGGCGAGGCGGCCGGGGCCGGCGAGCCGGACGCGGGGGCCGAAGGTGCGCCGGACGGTACGGCCGGTTCCCAGGCCGGTAGCGTGCTGACGGCACGCTGGTGGCGGTGGCCGGAGAGCACCAGCGGCACCGTCCCGGCCAGCGGCGGGGCCATCGCCGGATCGTGGACCAGCGCGACACCGACCCTGGTGGGGGACGTGCGGACGGTGGCGGCGAGCCGGTCGCCCGCGGTGAGCAGCGGGCTGAGCCCCAGGTCGCCGGCCTCCTGCCCGACCGGGGTCTCGCTCTTGTCCGGCGTGAACTCGGGGTCGCCGATGCCCGCGATGGTCAGCCCGTTGATGGTGACCACGGTGTTGTCGAGCACCTTGGCGTTCGGCTGCCGGGCCACCGCCGCCTGGATGGCCGTCGAGTCGTGGTTGCCGCGCACGTACACGTACGGGACCTGGATCTGCGAGATGTTGTTCACGTACGTCGTCTCGGCGCTGCTGCCCCAGTCGACGATGTCCCCGGTGTCGATGACGGCGTCGATGTCCCACTGCTTGACGACCGTGTTGATGACACCCCAGGCCGACGGGTTCAGATGCAGGTCGGAGACGTGCAGGATGCGGGTGGTGTTGCCGGCCGGCTGTACGGGCAGCGTGGACACGGTGGTGTAGATGCGGCTCACGTTGCCGACGAGCTCGGCGAGCTGGTCGGCGTACCGGCCGTAGTTGTCCGCGATGCGGCGGGCGTCACCGACCACCGCGGGCGCGTTGACCAGCAGGCCCTCGTACCGGGGCTCGCTGATCGAGTTGGCGCGGATGGTGCCCGCGGCCAGGCCGAGGCTGCCGCCGGTCACGACCAGGGCCAGCACGCCCGCGGCCGCCACCCGCCGGATGTTGCGGAAGATCAGGGCGGAGAGGATCAACGTGCACAGGATCGCGGCGCCCAGGGCGCGCAGGCCGAGCTTCAGGACACCCTGGGTGACGTCGTCGACGGCGGACTGGCCGATCGCGCCGATCGCGGTCGGGTCGCCGACGAGCGCCTCGGTGCGCTCCTGATCGAGCGAGCCCAGGTTCATCTTCAGGTGGATGGGGCCGTCGTGGCTGTCGAGATGCAGCGACCCCAGCGGCGGGATGTTGATCTCGGTGCCGCCCTCGATCGAGGGCGTGACGGACAGGTCAGCGCGGAACGGGCCGACCGCGATCTCCGAGTGGGCCAGCAGCATGGTGCCGACGACGACGCCGGTCAGGCTGACGAGCAGCACGGCTGCCCACACACGGACACGGCGGGTCCAGGTGTGCTGCCACACCCGTCCCGCCGCGGCTACGGCTCCGGCAAATTTCTTATTCATGGTCAACCGCTCCCGTGCCCCCGCTGATCAACCCCCAAACGATGGGGTCTCCTAGCTGCGGCCCGCTCCGCCATCGGAGAAGACCAGCCGGATGATGCGGTCGTCGGTGGGGTCCGGGTCGCCGCCGTTCTCCTTGTTCGACGTGGTGACCCAGAGCGAGCCGTCGGGGGCGGCGACGAGCGCGCGCAGCCGGCCGAACTCGCCCGCCAGCAGCTCCTGCGGCCGGCCGATCACCGTGCCCGTGCCGGTCACCTGGAGCGTCCACAGCCGCTGGCCGCCCAGGCACGCGGTGGCGATCATGCTTTCCAGCACCGCCACGCCGGAGCAGTAGGACTCGCCGATCGGCCAGGTGGCCAGGGGGTTGGTGAACTTGCTCTGGGTGCCCTCACCCTCCACGGCGGCCCAGCCGTAGTTCTTGCCCTTCTGGATCACGTTGAGCTCGCCGGACGTCGGCTGGTCGGACTCGCTCGCGTACATCCGCTTGCCGTTGTCCCAGGCGATGCCCTGCACGTTGCGGTGCCCGGACGACCAGACCGGCGAGTCCTTCACCGGGTTGCCGGGTGCGGGCTTGCCGTCCGCGGTGATCCGCAGGATCTTGCCGCCCAGGCTCTTGGGGTTCTGTGCCTGGGTGCCCTCGGTGGCGTCGCCCGTGGTGACGTAGAGGAAGCCGTCGGGACCGAACGCGAGCTGGCCGCCGTTGTCGTTGCGGGAGCGCGGGATGCCGGTCAGGATCGGCTCGGGCTCGCCCTTGAGCTGGAGCTTGGCGACTCTGTTGTCCTTAGCTGTCGTGTAGTAGACGAAGACCGTCTTGTCCTGGTCGTACTTCGGTGACACCGCGATGCCCAGCAGCCCGCCGTCGCCCTCGGCGGTGAACTGCGACAGCCGCTGCACCTCGGTGACCGTGAGGCCGTCGGCGTCGGTCTGCGGGCCGACGCTGAGGATGCGGCCGGTGTCCCGCTCGGTGACCAGGGCGGCGCCGTCGGGCAGGAACGCCAGGCCCCAGGGCACCTCGAGCCCGTCGGCCAGGACGGTGACCGCCACCTCGCGCTCGTCCGTGTCGCTGCCCTGCGGGGCGGACACCGACGGGGCGGGCAGGTTGGGCGGCGCACCGGCGACGTCCGGATCCGGCGGGCCGAAGCTGCACCCGGCGGTCAGCGCGAGCACGGCGGCGAGCGTCCCGGCGCCCGCGCGGGCGCGGCGACTGCGCATGATCAGGAGACCTCCTCGTTCACCAGACCAGGGTAGCCGCGGCCGCTGGGACGTCCGGCACACCTGGGGGTACGCCGGGGGGCCCGGACTACGGTGAGAGCCGTGAAGGTCTGGATCGCGCATGAGCAGGGCCGCGGGCTCCTCGGTGAGCTGCCCGCCGGCGTCACGGTCGAGGTGTGCGAGGACGCGGTGACGTGGCCCTCCGACCCGGCCACGGTCGACCTCTGGGTGCCGCCGTTCCTGTCGGCCGCCCGCGACGCGGACCGGATCTCCGCGCTCTCCGGGCTCGCAGCCGTGCAGTTGCTGTCCGCGGGCGCCGACGCGTGGGCCGGTCTGCTGCCGTCCGGCGTCCGGCTCTGCGACGCCCGCGGCGTGCACGACCGGCCCGTGGCCGAGTGGGTGGTCGGTGCCGCCGTGTCGATGTTCCGGCAGTTCCCCGCCTTCGCGCGCGCCCAGGGGCGCGAGGAGTGGGCCTCCGAGGGGCTCCTGCCGACCGGGGAGCTCACCGGCAAGCGGGTTCTCGTCGTCGGTGCCGGCTCGATCGGCCGGGCCGTCGAGGAGCACCTCGTGCCGTTCGGCGTCACGATCACCCGCGTCGCCCGCATGGCCCGCCCAGGCGAGGGCGTCCACGGCGTCGCCGACCTGCCCGGGCTGCTGCCCGACGCCGAGGTCGTCGTGCTGCTCGTGCCGCTGACCGAGCAGACCCGGGGCCTCGTCGACGCGGCGTTCCTGGCGGCGCTCCCCGACGGCGCGCTGCTGATCAACGCCGCCCGCGGCCCGGTGGCGGACACCGCCGCGCTGGTCACCGAGCTCTCCTCGGGGCGCATCTCGGCCGCGCTCGACGTCACCGACCCGGAGCCGCTGCCGCCCGGCCACCCGCTCTGGCAGCTGCCCAACGTCTTCATCACCCCGCACATCGGCGGGTCCGTCACCGGCCTGCTGCCCCGGGCCTATGCCCTGGTGGGCGACCAGATCCGCCGGCTCGCGGCCGGTGAGCCGCTGATCAACCAGGTGACCGACGGTTACTGACCGCGCCGGTCACTGCTCGTCGGCGACCGGCTCGGCCTCGTCCTTCGCGACCTGCTGACCGCCGGCCGCCAGGACCTCGGGAAGGTTATCGGTGGTGACGCCGGTCAGCGCCAGCACGTGCCCGTCGTTGAGCAGCGCGGAGATCCGGCCGTTGGCGTCCGGTGCCAGCTCGATGACGCGCGTCCACTGCACCTCGGTCGAGCCGAACAGGGCGTGGACCTTGATCCCGTGGGGGTGGACGTCGGTGCCGGACCGCCAGGCCCACACGATCACGGCGAGCGGGATCAGCAGCAGCGGCGCGAGCTTCCAGCTGGCGCCGGCGAACGGGACCGCGCTCACGAACGCGATGACCGCGGCGATGACGAGCGCGCCGGATCGGCGGACGCGCAGAACGGGTTTGCTGCTCACGTTCCCATTCTCCCACCCGATCGGGGGCTTCCGGCGCGCGGACCCCGGCGCACGGGTCGATTCTGTCGTACCCCGGGTGGATACTCCGCGCATGACTGTGTTATTAGCCATCGGCACCCAGAAAGGCCTGTTCCTGGCGTCCAGCGACGATGACCGGCGCAGCTGGACGGTCAGCCCGGCGCACCACCCGGGCCATGCGATCTACTCGGTCGCCTTCGACACCCGCGGGTCCGCCGCGCGGGTCCTCGCCGGCGTGGACAGCTCCCACTTCGGCCCGAGCGTCCTGGTCAGCGACGACCTGGGCAAGTCCTGGCAGGAGCCGGAGTCGGCACCGCTCGCCTTCCCCGCCGGCGCGGGGGCGGCGGTGCAGCGGGTCTGGCAGATCGTTCCGGCCGGGCCCGGGCAGCCCGGCGTCGTCTATGCCGGCACCCAGCCGTCCGCGCTGTGGCGCTCCACCGACGGCGGCCACACCTACGAGCTGGTCACGGGGCTGTGGGACCACCCGCACCGGCCGGAGTGGGGCGAGGGCTTCGGCGGCCAGGCCATCCACACGATCCTGCCGCACCCCGACGACCCGGCGCGCATGCTGGTCGCGATGTCCACCGGTGGCGTCTATCGCACCACCGACGGCGGCGAGTCGTGGGCTCCCGCCAACCGGGGCATCAAGGCCTACTTCCTGCCGGACCCGTGGCCGGAGTTCGGCCAGTGCGTGCACAAGGTCGCCCGCGACGGCGCCGACCCCGACCGCTACTACGCGCAGAACCACCACGGCGTCTACCGCACCACCGACGGCGGCGACAACTGGGAGTCCATCGCCGGCACGCTCCCTGCCGACTTCGGCTTCCCGATCGTGGCGCACCCCTCCCGCGGCGGCACCGTGTGGAACTTCCCGCTGGTCAGCGACGGGCAGCGGCAGCCGGTCGACCTCAAGTGCCGGGTCTACCGCTCGACCGACTCCGGCGACCACTGGCAGGCGCAGCAGGACGGGCTGCCGGGCGACCCCTACTACCCGGTGGTGCTCCGCGACGCCATGTGCACCGACGACGGCTCCCCGGCGGGCGTCTACTTCGGCAGCCGCTCCGGCGACGTGTTCGCCAGCGCCGACGAGGGCGAGACGTGGTCCACGGTGGCCGCCCACCTGCCCGACGTCCTCTGCGTCCGGGCGGTGCAGGTCTGATGCCGACGGTGCTGGTGCCGGGCGTCCTGCGGGCCGAGGCGGGCGGAGAGTCGCATCTCGACGTGGCGGCCGAGGGCTCGCTGCGGGCGGTCCTCGACGAGCTGGCCGACCGCTGGCCGCGGCTGGAGCGCCGGGTGCGCGACGAGAACGGCGAGGTCCGCAGGTATGTCAACGTCTACGTGGACGGTGAGGACTGCCGCCGCACCGGCGGCCAGGAGACGGCGGTCCCGCCGCGGGCCGAGATCCAGATCCTGCCCTCGGTCGCGGGCGGATGAAGTCGCAGGCGATGAAGTCGCGGGCGGCGGCAGTCGCGGGCGGTGGCAGTCGCGGGCGGTGGCAGTCGCCGGCGGTGGAAGTCGGCGGAGGCGGAAGAGGTCGGCCGCGGGCAGCGGTGATCCGTCCCGGTGGCGCCTCATAGCGAGACCTTCGGGGCCTGCCAAGTCTGACAGGCCGCACGTAACCTGTCCGGGGGACGTTCGTTACGTCTCCTGAAACGTCGCCCCTGTCATCACCCCCAACAGAGGATTCCGTCGTCGTGGCAGTGCTGCCCCCCGCGCGCCCCGCCACCCCGGTCAGCAGCTGGGTGGTCTTCCTGCTCGCCCCCGCCGTCGCCGTGGTGGTGCTGGGCGCGGGCATCGCCGGGCTCGTGCCGGCGCTCGTCTCCGTGGTGGCCGGCGTCGGCCTGGCCGCGGCCTTCGCGACCGTGGTGCTGTGGCGCGCGGCGCTGGCCATCCACCGCGACGAGCACGCGTTCGCCGCGTGCCGTGGTGCCGGGCTGATCGGGCTCGGCGCCCTGGGCACGGCCGTGACCTGCGGGGTGCTGCTGTGGGACCCGCCCTCGATCGACTTCCTGGCGCCCGGCTGGGTGGGTGTCTCCGGCACGATGTTCGTGCTCGGGACGATGCTGCTGCCGGGCGCCGCCACCTCGATCGCCACCCGGCTGCGGCGGCTGTTCGACGGGCTCGGGCTCGGCGTGAGCATCGGATTCGCCGCCTACCTGCTGACGCCCATGCCCGAGACGCCGTACGCGGCTCTGGCCTGCACTTTCCTGACCGCGGCGGGCATCTCGATGGTGATCGTGATCGTGCTGCGGGCCCGCGTCCACCGGCCCGCGGCGCTGCGCTGCGGTGCCGGGGTCGTGACGGCGATGATCGCGCTCTGCATCGTCGCCAACTTCGTGCTGGCCGGGATCGGCGGCTGGTCGCTGCCGTTCTTCGCGCTGTTCATCGTGGCCGGGCTGACGGTCACGGCCGAGGGGGCCTCGCGCCGCGACGACCCGGGCACACCCAAGCCGCCCGGCCCCGACCAGTACCTCTCCAGCTATCCGCTGCTCGCCGTGCCCGCCGGCGTGGGCGTGGGCGCGGCCGTCTTCCACCTGGTCATGGTGGGCGAGTTCGACAGGTTCGGCATCGTGCTGGGCCTGTCCATGGTCGCCCTGCTCACCATGCGCGAGCTGCTCGTGGTCAAGGACATCCGGCGCTACACGGGGCAGCTGCAGGAGAAGGAGGCGCACTTCCGGTCGCTGGTCGCCGCGGCCACCGATCTGACGCTGGTGCTCGACGGGCGGCTGCGGGTCAAGTGGCAGTCGCCCGCGGCCGCGCGCCTGTTCGGGCTGGCCGACTCGGAGGTCGTGGGCCGGACGTTCCTGGAGCTGATCCATCCCGAGGACGCGCCGGGTGCGCGGGCCGGGCTGGAGGCGCTGCTCGCCGGGGAGCAGCAGGAAGGTCCGCCCGCGCTGATCGAGGCCCGGCTCCGCGACGGCTACGGCCGCTGGCGGGACACCGAGTCCACGGTGGCCGACCAGCGTGCCGTGCCCGAGGTCGCCGCGCTGGTGGTGCACGTGCGCGACGTGGGGGAGCGGCGCCAGCTCGAGCGGACGCTGCATCGGCTCTCCTTCACCGATCAGCTCACCGGGCTGGCGAACCGCCGGGCGCTGATGCGTGACCTGCTCGACTTCCGCCGCCGCGCCGGGCAGCAGGGCACGCTGCTCGTCATCGACCTGCACGGGCTCGCCGAGATCAACGACGACCGCGGGCGGGAGACCGGCGACGCCGTGCTGATCGAGGTGGGCCGCCGGATCCGCACCCTGCTCGCCGCCGAGGACGTGCCCGCGCGGCTGGGCGGCGACGAGTTCGCGGTGCTCACGCCGGACGGCGCGGTCCTCGCCTATGCGCTCGCCACCCGGATCGTGACCGCGCTCGTCGAGCCCTACCGCCTGCCCGGCACGATCGTCGAGCTGCACACCAGCGTCGGCCTCGCCGAGCTCGCCGGCGGCAACGACTCCGAGGAGGTGCTGCGCCACGCCGACCTGGCCCGCAGCCGCGCCCGGCAGCTCGGCACCGACCGGGTGGAGTGGTACGACACCGACGTCGAGATCCAGCTGCACCGCCGCATGGACCTCGAGCGCGAGCTGCTCGGCGCCGCCGACCGCGGCGAGCTCGACCTGGTCTTCCAGCCCGTCGAGTCGCTGCGCGACCAGCAGCCCGCCGGCGTCGAGGCGCTGCTGCGCTGGCGGCATCCCCGGCTCGGCACGATCCTGCCGGCCGAGCTGCTGCCCATCGCCCGCGCCGTGAACTGCGCCGCGGAACTGGACGAGTGGCTGCTCGACGCGGCCTGCCGGCAGCTGGCCGGCTGGGCGCCCGGCGACGACTTCTGGCTCTCGGTCAACGTCGCCCCGCGGGAGCTGCTCACCGCCCGCTTCCCCGAACACGTCGCCGAGATCCTCGCCCGCCACGCGATCGAGCCCGAACGGCTGGTCGTCGAGGTTCAGGAGACGTGGGTCGCGGAGGACGTGCCGGCGATCGTGGCCGCCCTGACCACTCTGCGCAAGCTCGGCGTCCGGGCGGCGCTGGACGACTTCGGTGCGGGCAGCGCGTCGCTCGCGCACCTGCGCCGGCTCCCGGTCGACATGCTCAAGCTCGACCAGTCGCTGGTCAACCAGCCGCCGCCGCAGGCCACCACGCCCGCGGTGATCGACGTCGTGGTCAGCCTCGGCCGCCGGCTCGGGCTGGAGATCGTCGCGAAGGGGCTGGAGACCGAGGAGCAGATCGAGCGGGCCCGCGCGGCCGGCTGCCACTACGGGCAGGGTTTCGCGCTCGGCCACCCCGCCCCGGCGGAGCGCACCGAGGCCTATCTGGACAGCCACCGCTCCTGACGCCGCCGACCGCGGACGGGGTCCGCCGCCACGACGGGGTCCGCCGCCACGACGGGCCCCGCCCGGCCCCGCGTGCGGGGCCACAGCAGCGGGTGCGGGGGCCTACAGCAGCGCGGCCGGGGGTGCCGCGGTGCTGAGGCGCGGCGTCAAGTGTGCGGCCTGGTCCTGCGCGTCCGAGACCGGTTCGCCGGCGATCGCGGCCAGCAGCTTGCGGGCGGCATGGGCGCCGTACGCGGTGACGTCCCTGGTAAGCGCCGTCAGCGGCGGGTGGACCAGCGAGCACAGCGGCGAGTCGTCCCAGGCGATGATCGACAGGTCGGCCGGCACGGACAGCCCCATCTCCTGCGCCAGCGAGAGGCCGGCGACCGCCATGACGTCGTTGTCGTAGATGATCGCGGTCGGCCGGTCCGCGGCGTCCAGCAACTCCCGGGTGGCACGGGTGCCCTGCTCGCCGGTGTAGTCCGACGGCACCGTGAGCGCCTCGGGCAGCCCGAGGGCCGCGCAGGCCTCGGTGAAGGCCTCGGTACGGATGCGGGTGTGCAGCATGTTCGGCGGCCCGCCGACCCGGGCGATCCGGCGGTGCCCCAGGCCGATCAGGTGCGCCACGGCCTCCCGGATCGGGCCGGCGTTGTCCGAGCTGACCTGCGGCAGCCGGCCCGTGTCGCCGGGCCCGCCGATGACCACGGCCGGCAACTGCAGCTCGTCGAGGACCGGGATCCGGATGTCGTCCTCGCGCAGGTCGGTCACGAAGACGCCGTCGACGCGGCGCTCGCCCCACCAGCGGCGGTAGACCTCGGTCTCCATCTCAGGGCTCGCCACGACCTGCAGCATCAGCGCGTAGGACCGGGCCGCCAGCTCCTGCTCGAACCCGCTGATCAAACCCATGAAGAACGGCTCGATGCTGAGCATGCGCGCGGGCCGGCTCAGGGTCAGGCCGACGGCGCGGGCGCTGGCCCCGGAGAGGGCCCGGGCGGCGCTGTTGGGGTTGAAGCCGATCTCGCGGGCGATCGCCACGATGCGCTGCCGGGTCGCTTCCGAGACGCCCGGCTGGCCGTTGAGCGCGTACGAGACCGCGCCTTTGGACACGCCGGCCCGCCGGGCGATGTCCGCGATCGTGGGGCGCTTCACTGAACTGGCCCTCCGGCTCTGGCGAGGACCGGCCCCCGGAGGCCGGTGAGTGGCGGAGTTCCACGCTACCGCGTGGGGGAAGCCCGTCGATCATGGCTGCGCCCGGGTGTCCGCTGCACGCGAGCCCGCGGGCGGTCAACGGACGTGCTCGGTCCGAGAAACGAGGAGCCCCGCCGCCCGAGGGCGGCAGGGCTCCTGGTCGTGCGAGAGCTGTTACTCCGGTACGCGGCGGTAGGCGCCGTCGCTCGCGCTGGTGGCCATCGAGGCGTAGGCGCGCAACGCGGCCGACACCGGGCGCTCGCGGTTCACCGGGGTGAACGGTTTGGGGCGGCGCTCCTCCTCGTGGCGGCGCTGCGCGATGTCCTCGTCCGCGACGTTGAGCGAGATGCCGCGGCCCGGGATGTCGATGGTGATCTCGTCGCCGGTGCGGACCAGCGCGATCAGGCCACCGCCCGCAGCCTCGGGGGAGACGTGGCCGATCGACAGGCCCGAGGTGCCGCCGGAGAAGCGGCCGTCGGTGATCAGTGCGCACGCCTTGCCGAGGCCGCGGCCCTTGAGGAAGCTCGTCGGGTAGAGCATCTCCTGCATGCCGGGGCCGCCCTTGGGGCCCTCGTAGCGGATCACGACGACGTCGCCCTCGACGACCTCCTTGCCGAGGATGCCCTGGACCGCGTCGTCCTGGCTCTCGTAGACGCGGGCCGGGCCGGTGAACTTCCAGATCGACTCGTCGACGCCGGCGGTCTTGACGACGCAGCCGTCCGGGGCGAGGTTGCCGAAGAGGATCGCCAGGCCGCCGTCGACGGTGTAGGCGTGCTCGACCGAGCGGATGCAGCCGGCGGCCGCGTCGGTGTCGAGCGTCGCCCAGCGGTTCGTCGTGGAGAACGGCTGGGTGGTGCGCACCCCGCCCGGCGCCGCGTGGAACAGCTCGAGCGCCGCCTCGGACGGGGAGCCGCCGCGGATGTCCCACTCGTCGAGCCACGAGGTCAGGTCGGGGGAGTGCACCGAGCGGACGCCGGTCTTGAGCGCGCCGCCGCGGTGGAGCTCGCCGAGTAGGGCGGGGATGCCGCCCGCCCGGTGGACGTCCTCCATGTGGTATTTCGGGCTGTTCGGGGCGACCTTGCTCAGGCACGGCACCCGGCGCGAGATGTCGTCGATGTCGGTGACGCTGAAGTCGAGGCCGGCCTCGCGGGCGGCGGCGAGCAGGTGCAGAACCGTGTTGGTCGAGCCGCCCATGGCCACGTCGAGCGCGACGGCGTTCTCGAAGGCGTCCCGGCTCGCGATGCTGCGGGGGAGCACGCTCTCGTCGTCGTTCTGGTAGTACTGCTTGGCGATGTCGACGATCAGCGCGCCGGCCTTCTCGAAGAGGGCCTTGCGGGAGGCGTGTGTCGCCAGCGTCGAGCCGTTGCCCGGCAGCGCCAGCCCGATCGCCTCGGTCAGGCAGTTCATCGAGTTGGCGGTGAACATGCCGGAGCAGGAGCCGCAGGTCGGGCACGCCGAGCGCTCGATGGTGTCGAGCTGCTCGTCGGTGACGGCGTCGTTGGCGCTGGCGGACATCGCGTCGACGAGGTCGAGCTTCTCGTGCACGATGCCCTCGATCGCGATCGTCTTGCCGGCCTCCATCGGGCCGCCGGAGACGAAGACCGTCGGGATGTTGAGCCGCAGCGCGGCGATCAGCATGCCGGGGGTGATCTTGTCGCAGTTCGAGATGCAGACCAGGGCGTCGGCGCAGTGCGCGTTGACCATGTACTCGACGCTGTCGGCGATCAGCTCGCGGGACGGCAGCGAGTAGAGCATGCCGTCGTGGCCC
>CAKUMG010000072.1 GCA_934667465.1 uncultured Actinoplanes sp.
GGCGACCAGCCGGGCCATCGCACCACGCGACCGTTCGCCCGTGGCTTCCACCATATGTCCAACCCCCCGTCAGAGACTCCCCTTCCCTCGTCGGCCGGTCCGGGGAATCCCTGAGCGGCCATCGGAGGACTGCGCGGATCGGCCGGCCGGCAGCCGCGCAGAGCGGATCGGCCCCGCAGGCAGCCGCGCGGAGCGGGGCGGCTCGTGCCGGGGCCGGCCGACCCGGAACACCGCCAGCGGGAGCGCCCCGACCCGGCCGGCCAGCCGCGCCGCGGTCGAGGGGCAGTCGATCAGCTGGCTCAGCGGATGCACGGCGAGCCCGTGCCTGCCCAGGGTCAGCCACGTACGCAGCAGCCGCCGCCCCGCCTCCCGTGGAT
Organism: uncultured Actinoplanes sp.; assembly: GCA_934667465.1. GTDB lineage: Bacteria > Actinomycetota > Actinomycetes > Mycobacteriales > Micromonosporaceae > Actinoplanes. Next base: position 378 of record CAKUMG010000072.1, read on the forward strand.
CCTCGCCGGGCCTCCCGGTGAGCACGAAGACGCTGCCGTCGTACCGCAGCACCCCCCGGCTCCCGGCAGCCAGTGCCGCGGGCAACCCCCACGGCCGCAGCACCCGGTAGCCGCGCAGCGCCACATCGAGGGCCCGCGCCGCGACCCGCCCGAGCCCCAGCGCCGGCCCGGTCAGCCCGTCCTCGCCGTAGCGGGGGTCGCGCGGGTCCAGCCGCAGCCACGCCCGCAGCTCCCCCACCACCGGCGGCGAGCCGAACATCCACCGGTCGGCCCGCGCCAGATCCGCTGCCAGCTCCCGGCTCGGCACGTGCACCAGCCCGTCCTCCAGGCCACGCACATCACCCGGAAGAACAACCCCCGGCCGGTATGCGCCACGCGCGACCCGCCGCGCGGCAACGTCCCCGGCGGTGAACGGGGTGGCATACACCCGCGCGGCGCGCACCAGCCGGATCCGCCCGTCCCCGTCGAGCGCGCAGCCGACCGCGAGCCCGGCACCGGCGGCCACGATCAGGCACGTCTCCGCGAACGCGCCCAGCCCCAGCGCCAGGTCCCGGCCCGTCGGATCCGACGCGGGCAGCGACCGGGCCGGGTCCACGCCGATCACCACCTCGTCCGCCCGGTAGTCCAGCGTCCACGGCTGCGTGTTGTGCGCGCTCGGCGCCCGCCGGAAGACCGCCTCGTGCGCGCGCAGTTCGTCGACCCAGGTCATGCCGCACCCCGCCGGCCGGCTTCCGAGCCGGGGAGAGCGGCACCCCGCTCGTAGAACGTGTACCCGTGCAGCTCCCGCCCGCCGGCCGACCGGTACGACGCCGCGGACGCCGCGTTGTCGCGCTCCACGAACGTACTGCGCAGCGCCCGGTACCCCGCCGCCGCCAGGTGCCGGTGCAGCTCGCGGGACAGCAGCGTCATGTGCCCCCGCCCCTGCTCCCCCGGCACTACCCCCTTGACCACGAGGACCGCGTCGCGCCGGTACCGGGCCCGGGTGGCGAGCAGGCGCAGCTGCTCGACCGGGCCCAGCCGTCCGCCCGTACGCATCAGGAATGCCGAGATGTCCGGGACCGCGATGACGAACGCGACCGGCCGGCCGTCCTTCTCCAGCCACAGCAGCAGCCCCTCGTCGAGCAGGTACGCGAGCCCGTCGGTCTGCTCGGCCAGCTGCGCGGCGCTGATCTCGGTGTAGTAGCCCAGCTGCGCGAAGCTCGCGTTGAGCATCTCCCGCAGGATCGGCAGCTGCTCCCGCAAGCGGCGGCGGCTCCCGTGCCGGATTTCCCAGCCCGCGCCCGGCGTCGGAGAAGAAGCAGGACGAACAGGCACGATCCACGTGTCCGCCTCGAAGCGGCGGGTGAAGCCGTGCCGCTCGTACATCGCGGGGTAGTAACCCGGGTTCCACGCCGAGTCGACGAAGCCGCGCTCGCCGAACCCGCCCGTGATGACGCCGCCGGTCTGGTTCGGCAGCAGCCCCACCGGGCCGAACAGCGCGCGCCCGCCCGCCTGCCGGGTCACCACGTCGGTGAGCGCGGTGAAGACGGCGTCGTCGTCGGTGAACTCGGCGTGCCCGAACAGCTGCCGCGGCCCCGCCTTGGCGTCGAAGGCCGCGTCGCGGTGGGTGGCGATGCGCCCGACGGCGCGGCCCGCCAGGTCACGGACGAGGAAGAATTGGGCGGTACGGCGGTGCCGGGCGACCGTGGGCCGCGGCACCGGCACGTAGCGGTCGCGCGGGTGCAGCCGCAGCGGGAGGTCCAGGAAGTCGCGGAGGTCGGCCCGCGACCGGACCGGGACGGCCCTCACGAGCGGTGCACCGCCGGCCCGGTCTCCTCGGTGGACAGCGGGCTCCACGACGGGATGTGCGCCATGGTGCCGTCCTCCGCGCGCCAGTGGCCGTTGCTGTATCCGTGTGCGTCCGCGGCGTACAGGCGGATGAATCCCGCAGTCGCCTGGCGCTCGTCGCCGCTGTCGGTGAGCCAGCACATCAGATCGCGGTGGTGCTTGCTGCGCGCGAACTTGAGCATCGCGTCGCGGTCGGCGAAGAACGCGATGGTGCCGAGCGTGAACGGGAACTGGTAGTAGACGGTGTGCCAGCGGTAACCGGGCATCCGCTTCATCCGGCGGATCATCGGCGACCAGGTGCGGATGGTGTGCAGCATCGGGCGCAGCCCGGTGTAACGGGTCGCCCCGATGAACATGGCGGTCGCCTGCCCCTGAGGCGGCGCGGCGGAGAAGTCGGTGGTCCTCATGCTGCAGCTCCCCGGATGAGATAGACGTTCTTGATGCCGGTGTGCGCGAACGGGCCGGTGCCGTGCTCGTGGACCTCGACGCCGAGGTCGCCGGCGGACGGGTCCTCGGTCAGCGACGCGGCGAAGTCCCGGCTCGCCGACGCGAGGTGGGCGAGCACGCCGGCGCGGCAGAGGTCGGCGAGCAGCCCGTGGTCCACCCGGGCGCCCGCCCGCAGCTGCAGGTGCACGACGGGGCGGCTCTCCAGGTCGGCACGCTCGCGCAGTTCGAGGCAGAAACCCTCGAGCATTGCCGCGTACGGGTTCCCGGCGTACAGGCCGTACTCGACGTCCTGCGGGTAGATGTGCGCGCCGAGGTACGAGATCGTGCTGTCGCGGCGCCCGTACAGGAACAGCAGTGGCAGTTTCATCCCGTCGACCGCCAGGGCCGCCTCCGCCTCGGCGCGCGCGACCGGGTCGCCGATCGCGGCGAGGACCTCGGGCAGCGTGCGCAGCCGGCCCTCGTCGCCGATGTTGTAGCGGACCCGCGGGTTGATGACCGCCGTGGACGTCAGCGTGCAGAGGATCTCGTCGTCGGCGGTCGTCTCCAGGTACGTCTCGAGCGGGTTGTACTGGAACACCATCGGCAGCCGCTGCTCGTCGTTTCCGAGCAGGGCGGTCTTGAAGGCATTGTCCGTACGCAGGCGGCGGCGCACCCAGACGGTGAGGTCCGTCTCGCCGGCCATCCCGATCGTCAGGTCGCTGGCGCCGTAGCCCGAGCGCACCTTGCGGAACCGCTGCTCCAGGTAGTCGCGCAGCGCCTCGGTCATGCCCTCGCCGCCGACCAGCCCGGAGATCCGGTACTCGCGCCACGGGAACCGCTCCGCGTCGAGCTCGTCGCGCAGGCGCTTGAGGAACGGCGGGTACGCGGCGACGACGTACTCGAAATCCGGCCCGAAGTGCCGCAGCGTGTCGATGATCTTGCGCAGGTCCGGCCCGGTGTTCTTCACCATCGCGATCCGCGCCATGGCGATCCCGGTGTTCGTGCCGGTCGCCCACGCCCCCATCGAGTACGCGTTGATGACGAACCGCCGCCGCCCCGGGAAGATCATCGTCGCGTACCCGGCCAGGTTCTTGTGCACCGACCGCAGCTCCCGCCGGCTGCGCACCCAGTTGAACGGCTGCCCCGACGACCCGGCCGACTCGTCCACCACGCTGCCGGCGATCTCCAGCACGCCGCCCCTGCAGCGCTGCGGCTCCGGGTACGCCTTGACGTACGACTCCTTGCCGGTGGGCGGATAGCTGTCCAGGTCGAACCAGCGGAACCGCCACCCGTGCCGGCCCAGGAAGTCGCGGTACGCGGGCACGTCCAGCGCGGCGAACTGGCACGTCATCCACGCGTGCACCCGGGCGAACCGGCCCAGTCCCGGCCGGTAGTGCCGGGCCATGAACCGCCACACGGCCGGGTGCACGCGGTAGAGGGCGTAGACGCCGCTGAGCGCGTAACCGGCCAGTCGCAGCGTCCACTGCCGCAGGAAGCTCATCACGGGTTCCACGCTAGGAATTCCCCTGGTCCCGCCGCGTGCGCCGGGGTACTCAGATCGCCTGAGTACGCCCTCCTGCCCTCACCGGGCCGCGCCTCACCGGTCCGGGCCTCGCTGGTCGGCGCGCCTCACCGGTCCGGGCTGCGCTGGTCGGCGCGCCTCACCGATCCGCCTCACTGGTCGGCGCGTATCCGGACAAAGATCTCCTCCAGGGGGGTCGTGCGGGCGTCGAAGACCTGGCCGCCGGTGAGCTCGGCGAGGGCGCGCATCTCCGGCTCGTCGCTCTCGCCGAACAGCACCGGGAACACCGGCACGTTGCCCGCCGGCCCGTCGAGACCGCGCCAATAGGCGGTGAAGGCGGCCAGGTCGCGGCCCGCGGTGGTGCGCCCGTCGGTGAGCAGCACGACCGTGGTGATCCGGTCCGGGTCCCGGGCGGCCTGCTTCCCGACGATGCGGTGCGCCACCACGAGCGCCTCGTACAGGGCGGTGTCGCCGCCGGCGCGCAGTCCCGCGGCGTACCCCCGGATGTCCTGCAAGGTCGTGGCCGGGTCGGTGGCGGGCAGCTCGAAGGTGCGCGGCGCGGCGGGGCGGCCCCGGAACGGCACCAGGGTGGCCTGCTCGCGCTCCTGGAAGCGGGCCGCGGCGGGCGGGCCCTCGGTGGCGAGCCGGGTCAGCGCGGCCCGCAGCGCGTCGAGCCGCGGGCCGGCCATCGACCCGGAGACATCGAGCACGTAGACCGTGCGCGCGGGCCGGCGCAGCTGCCCGTAGTACTCGGCGACGAGCTTGTCCACGACGCCCCGGCCGGTGGGGAACGGCAGCTCGAACAGCCGCTCCGCGGGGACCGGGCCGTCGGACCCCGGCACCGCGACGCCGGGCACCACCGGGCGCCGCTTGGTCCGCTGGGCGATCTCGGCCTGCACCGCCGGGCGGCGCAGATGGTCGGCGAGCCGCCGGTAGGCGTCCCGCGCCTCCGGGCCGGCGTCGTCGAGCAGCGTGAGCGGGTAATCCGCGGTCGCGACGCCGTCGCTCGGGTAGATCAGCTCCAGCGGCTCGCGCAGCCGGCCGGACGCGTTCAGCGACAGCAGCACGGACTCGTAGTCGACCAGGCCGTCCGCCGCCGCGGGCGCGCCCTGAGCCCGTACATAGGCGTCGATCAACGCGGTCGACGAGTGGGCCTTGAGGGACTGGGCGCCGAACAGGCCGCGCAGCGGGGCGGCTGCGTCCCGGACCCCCTGCTCGCGCAGCGCGGTGCCGGTGCCCGAGAGGGCGGTGGCCACGCCGACCAGCGCGGAGACGCCGGCGTGCGAGGCCGACGGGTCCGCCATGCCGAACGTGAACCCGTGCCGCCCGGCCGCCGCGGCGATCTCGGCCCAGCCGATCGCCCGGCCCCGCCAGCCGAGCCGGTCGACGACGCTGCGGCGCAGCCCGAGGACCACCGGCGTGGCCATGGTCCGGGTGCTCGTGGCGAGCCGGGCCGCGGCCGCCGGATCGGCCCGCAGATAGGTGCCGGACGCCGTCCACACGGCCTCGTGATCGCGCCCCGCCTCGCCGGTGGCGACCAGCCGGGCCGCCTCCCGGGTGGTGGTCGGGCTCAGCTCGACGGTCACGCCGGTGGCGGCCGCGGCCTCGCGCAGCACCGGTTCCAGGTCCGCCAGCTCGCCGTCGGCGAGCACCCGCAGCCGGTACGGCGGTCCGGACTCCCCCTCGGGCCGGTCACCGGCACCGGCACCGCTGCCGCCCGCCCCGCTCCCGCCCGCTACGCCGCCGCCCGTTTCGCTGCCGCCCAGCAGGCCGAGGATCGCGAGCAGGAGCGCGATCCACTGGGTCCGGCGCCCCGCACGGTCAGAGGCCATCGATCAGGCCCTCCAGAATCTCGTGCTTCGGGACCGGCACCGAGGCCACGATCGGCGGGCGCCCGGCCGAGGCGGCGTCGGTGTAGCCCCAGTCGGCCCGGGCCCGTTCGCGGATCGGCCCCTTGTCGATCAGCAGACGCGCCAGCTTCTTCCCCGCCTCGGTGCGCGAGATCAGGATGTTGTCGGAGGCCACGTTGACCGTCGGATACATCGCCACGACCCCGGGGTGCTTCGCGGCGAGGAAGTCGTTCTCGTAGACGAGGGCCATCGGGAGGTCGCCGCTGAGGAACTTGTCCATCAGGTCGGGGGTGCGCGTCGGCATGTCGCCCTGTGGCTCGAAGCAGAGGCGCACCTGCTCGATCACCTCACGGACGTCCTCGTCGTCCTTCACGACGTCGTTGTCGTTGGCCAGGTAACTGACGATCGCGACGAACATGGCGGCCGAGTTCGACAGCTGCGGGTCGGTGGTGCTGACCAGCATGGCGACGGGGCTGGGATAAACGGCCGCCGCGTCGCGGATGTCGACCCACCGGCGGCCCGCCTTCACCTGGTCCAGGTAGGCGGCGACGTCGAACTCCCACGCACCGCCCGGCAGGGGCCGCGCGACCGCGGCCTGCTGCAGCAGGGCGGTGAGCGGTTCGCGGGTGACGACCACCATCGGCGACGAGAACCACGAGCGCTTGGCGGCGCCCGGCAGCTGCGCGGCGACCAGCTTGGACTGCACCTCGCTGCCGGACACGACGAGGTCGTACCGGGTCAGGTCGATGTCCTGGGGCTTACGGGTGCCGAACGGCGTCTGCCGCACGTCGAGGCCCTCCTCCTCGATCGCCGCCTTCATCCCGGCGTCGTCGAGCATCGGCAGGTTACCGGCGACCGTGACGACGGTCAGCGGCTGGCGGGTCAGCACCGCGGCGACCGCGACGCCCGCGCTCAGCACGGAGACCGCTACGAAGATCAGGATGGTCCGGGCCGGCCAGCGGCGGGACGGGCCGGGCGGGTCCTCCGGCGGCTGACTGTCACGGGGCTTGTCGCGGACAGCGACTCTCTTGGCACGCACCGCCATGCGGCGAGTCTAGGAGCGATCTCGGCGACTCTCGCGCCCGCTGATCGTGATTCCTGTGTCGGGTAGCCGACGCAGCACGCTTCCGTCTGCGCCGGATGATCCTGTCATGCTGTCCGGGTGGCCACGCTGACGGAGATCGCCGAGGTGACAGCCGCGGTCGGCGGGCTGCTCGGCGGGGCCGCGGGCATCATCTCCGCCGTACGCCGCGACGCAGCGACCGCCGAGGTCGTGGCACAGCCTGCGCCGGCCCGCCCCACCGCCCCCCGCGGCGACGAGGACTGGACCGCCACGGCGCACGGCCTCCTCGCCCTCGGCATCGCCGCCGTCGCGGTCCTGCTCGCCGGCCGCCGCGGCGACGTGGACGACACCCCGCTGACCGTGCTCCGCTGGGCGGTGACCGTGCCCCTGGCGTGCGCCGTCTACTTCGGAGCCCGCTCGCTCTACGAGGCGCTCACCCACCGCCGCCGCGGCCTGCTCCTCAGCGCCTGCACCGGCCTCGCCGCCGCCGCGGGCGCCCTCGCGGCGATCCTCCTGGCCGGCTCCCCCGCCTGAGGGTGCGCGTGGCCGCTCAGTCCCCCACGAACCACAGGTACAGGTGAATGCCGTCCTCCACCTGCCGGCACCGCTCCTCGATCTCCACGGCGACCGCCTCCCCCAGCACCTCACGGGCAACCGGGTCCGCCACCTCGCGCCGGAGCCGTGCGGCCTGCCGCTCGTTGAACACGGTGTCCGCGTACGGCAACAGGCTTGTCAGAAAGGGAAATTTCACCTGGTCCAACAGCGTCAGGGACTCGGTCCACGCGACGCCCTGCGTCCCGTGCGCTTCGATCTCGCCGTCCTCCGCGCGCACCTGCATATCGATCACGCTGTGCTCCCCTCGATGGTGACGCCGTAGGTCCCGCTCGGCTCCGCAACCAGCCGGCACCGGATCATCCCGGTGCGGCGCCGGTGTCCACCAGCAGGGTCAGCGGCGGCGCGTCCATCTGCTCCACCGTGACCGTCCGCAAGGACCATCGCAGGTCCACGATCAAATCGGTGTCCCGGCGCCATCGCTCGCTCCCGTCCGGCCCGTAACCGCGTAGCCCGGTCTCGCACGCGACGACCAGCACCCCGGCCGGCCCCGGAACCGCGAACTCGACGACCATCGACTCGAAGCCGTGCTCCACCACATCCACGGTCCACGGATCGACTGCGTAGACGGCGCGACCGGCACCGAGCCACACCCTGCCGCCCCACAACCGGCCGAGCAACGAGGGTCCCGCCGGACCGGCGGCGCCCGCCACCCCGAGCGTGCAGGTCGCGCGCGGGTCGCCGAGCGTCTCCAGGCGCACGGTCCAGAAGCAGCCACCGTCCCCGTCGGGCCCCCCACCGATGCGCGTCAGCCCCGGCACGGCGAGTTCGGCGGCCGCCCGATCCTCCCACTGCCGGACGCACGCCCGGACCTCACCGAGGCTCACTTCCACCCGGTCCTCCCCCGATGCCACCGTCATCCCCCACGCAGCCATGCGGCGAACGGTGCCATGCCGGCGCACTGCGGCCAGATCATCACCAGCGACTCGGCGAACTCCCGGGTAACAGCGTCGAGCATCGACATCACGTCCCCCAGCGCCTGCGTCTACACAGCCGGCTCGGGCTGCCAACGCGTGCGTGAGCTGCAGGTGATGGAAACCACGTCACCGGCCGGCTCGAAAATCAGCGTCCGTTCGACGCCCTGACCGTACAGGTCGATCTCGGCCGGCTCACCCCGCCGAAGTGCGGCCAGGGCATCCGGTAGCTGTTCGACCAGCGTCGACAGGTCATACCAGACGTCGACCGGCCATTCCGCCTGGCCGAAGCCGGAGATCCGGAAGGCGTAGCCGGTGTCGCCGAGGAACTCGCACACCTCCATCACCAGCGACTCATGGTCGGTGTGCGGACGCCCAGCAACAGCCGGTCCGACGGTTGCGGGGCGCACCAAGGTGATGTCGAAAGCCGGGGCCCAGCTCGGCCTCGACGTCATCGGGGGGCCGGCCACGGGGTCTGTCCAGCCCGGGATCCGATGCAGGTGAGGCGGGACGACGCCCGTACGGCCAGGTCGAGACCTTGCCCCGGGGCGTCGCCCAGCAACCAGATCAGTCCGGCCGAGAAGGCGACCATCCTCGCGGAGGCTGTCACGTACACGTACGAGTAGCTCAACCACCACGCCACCGGAAACACCTGTTCCCCGAGAGCCGACTCCACTTCCTCCGCCTCGGGCCGGTGCTTGCGCCCCACCCCGCCTGGATCGACGATCAGTGGCTCCGAGTTGACGAAGTTTGGCCCCGCAGTCGTGAGCGGCTCGATCCGCAGGCCCGACAATGCCTCCAGAAAGGAGATCGCGTACGGGTTGCTCCGGAAGCCCTCCGCGGCCAGCTCGGCGATGACCGCCTCCACGTCGGCCTTCCGCCCCCGGAACCATCCGGACGCCTCCAGGGCACCGATCAGCGGGGCCGGGAGCGAGCCGGGATCCCAGATCCCGACGCTCACCGCGACGGTCCGACACTCGCACGCAGGTCGTCCACGGCCGCCCGGGGCACCGGATACGCCGGCCACCCGGCCGCGTACCCGGCACCACCGACCTCCGCGAGGAACGACTCCGTCGCGTCGAGGAACGCGCGGCCGAACCGATCCGCACTCGGCCACCGCCCTTGCCACTGCACGTCACCACCCACGGCCGCGCCCCAGCTCTCGAACGACTCGACCACGATGTCGACCGCCCCGCCGGCGTTCCGGAGCGTCCAGCGGGTCTCGCTCGGCTCATGATCGAACGAGACCCGCTCCTCCATCGAGCCCCGGACGACCCGCGCCACCGCCGCCATCAGTTCCGCCGGCACATCGGTCGTGTCAGCCACCGTGCACCGGTACGACCCGCTACCACCGTCGAGCACGAAGGAGATCCATCCGTACACCACCCCGGTCCAGCGAAAATGGGGGTCCCTTCCCTGCATCAGGACGTCGCTGACCTGGACTTCACAACGAAGGTGACTCGCTTGTCGGCTACAGTTTCGTAGCGAGCAAAGAATTCGTTTGCAGTTGCCCTGACTCGCGCTTCACGAGCCATTGCCGACTCCCCTTCCAAAGAGTCTGTGTACCAGCTCTCACCCGATGGGTGATGCTCATCGCCTTCCAGGTCCCACAGGTCCCCGCCCAGCACGGTCACTCCGCTCTCCAGCAGGGTTTCGAGCACCACAGGAGCCGCTGAGAGGGGGAAACTGTATTCCCTCGATCCAGCGATCACACTGAGATCCACAGCGATTTCCGCCAGACTGGACGGCAGCAAACCGAGCATTTCGGATTGAGCTTCGCTCGCCACAGTCACTTCATCCTTCGGTCGAAGAATCGATGGTTGATCGAGTTGTCAGGCTCAATGATCCAATGAAACGTGCCCTTGGAACCGTTCACGGAGCCCGGGAGCTTGACGTGTATGCGAGGAATCCCGTCACCTCCCGCGACCATCGAGGTGTCCCGCATCGTCGGCAAGGTGTCGATCAAAGCAGGGAATCCATGATCATCACCACTCTTGATCTGCTCCTGAACCTTCTCGGTGTACCGAGTCCCCTCGAGGGGGTTAGCGTCCGGCCGCTGTGGCCCCAGCGGCTTGTCCGCCTTCGATGGTGCAGGGGTGTCGGCCCCGCAGTTGTGCACGAGGACCGGATTGCTGCCTGCCATCACATGGTACGTGTGGATGTCCTGGACGGTGAGGTTGTGGACCGTGGTGTGCTCGGTCCAGCGCCGCGCCCCCGCGATCGTCAGCTGCTCCCCGCCGGTGGTGGTGACCCGGTCGCCCGGGGAGAGGTCAGCGGCGTCGACCCAGGTGGAGGTGGCGGCGTTCCAGAAGGGGTGGGCCGCCGTGGCGGTGATGCGGGCGCCGCCGGCAAGGGTGAGCTCGACCAGGTCCCGGTCGCCGGTGCCGGTGATGGTGCGGGTGACCCGTTTGCCGTCGGTGACGCCCTCCTCCGGGGCGCTGGCGAGGACCTCGTCGCCGACCTCGACGTCCTCGATGGGCTTGGTGGTGCCGTCGGCCATCAGGACGAGCGTGCCCGCGGTGAAGCTGTTGGAGACGCAGTTGCTGCCGTTGCGGGATCCGAGGCGGCTGCCGACCTTGCCGCCGACGAAGGCCTCGAGGGCCATGCCGGTCAGGTTGCCGGCGCAGGTGGCGCCCGAGGTGCCCTCGCCGCAGCCGACGGCGTCCTTGACCTGGCCGCAGGCCGCCTTGTCGTTCTCGTAGCCGCAGTCGCCGGCCTTGCCGAACAGGTCGGCGGTCTGCTTGGCCTTGTTCTCCAGGCTCTTGCAGGCGCTGTCGCTGTCGCCGGACGAGCAGTCGTCCAGTTCGGCGTAGGTGTTGGCCGCGTTCTTGACCGCGCCCTTGGCGTAGTCGGTGACCGCCGATCCGTACTCCTTGGCCGGTTTCTCCGCCGCGCCGACGGCCTTCTTGATGCCGTCGCCGATGGCGTCGACGCCGTCGCTGATGGCGTCGGAGAGCCAGTTGTGGCCGTCGAGCTCCACGTTGGAGATGGGGTTGCCGCCGGCGAAGGCGTAGCGGTTGCCGGTGAACGGGTCGGCGGTCAGGCCCAGGTCGGCGAGGGCGCCGTTGTAGTTGTCGCGGGACAGGAAGCTGTTGATGCCGGGGTCGTAGTCACGGAACCCCATGTCGTAGTCGCCGCTGGCCTGGTCGTAGCGCTTGCCCTGGAACCGGTACGAGTTGTAGGGGACCTTGTCGGGGTTGTCCGGCTGCGACGCGTCGGGCTTGTCGGCGCCGGTGAACTGGGCGTTGTCGTTCTTGCCGTACGCGGTGTAGCCGTACGTGGCCCGCCCGTCGCCCTTGTCGTCGGTGATCTGGTCGATGTCCGAGCCGCCGCCCCCGGCGTACGAGTCCTCCTTGGTGTTGTCGGTGTTGGTCTTGATCTGCGACAGCAGGTTGCCGCCGGGGCCGCGCTGGTAGGTCTTGACGACCTTGGTGCCCTCGAGTTCGGCGGTGACGTCCTTGGTGAGGCCGAGGTACGCGTACGTGGTCGTCTTGCCGCCGTAGGTGCGGGTGGCCATCCGGTCGAGGGGGTCGTACTTGTACTCGGTGACCTTGTTGCCGGGGTTCTTGACGTTCTTGGTGACGTGATCGAACCCGTCGTACGTGTAGTCCTCGAGCACCGTGCCGGTGGCGGTGACCGTGTCGAGCCGGCCGTACGGGTCGTACTTGTAGTCCGCGGTGACGCCGCTGACGGTCGCGGATTCGAGGCGGTTCTTCTTGTACGCGTACGTGGTGGTCGTGCCGCCGGTGGTCTGGCTGATCACGTTGCTGTTGGCGTCGTGCACGTAGCTCTCGGTGCCGGCGCCGCTGCCGGTCTTGGTGACGGTGCGCACGCGGTCCTGCGGGTCGAACGCGTACGTGCTGGTGGTGTCCAGGTAGGCCGTCTTGTTGTCGGCGTTCTGCTTGTGCTGGACGTCCTTGGACTTCTGACCGTTCGCGGCGTACTCGTAGGTGTGCTGGTTGACCACCGTGCCGTCGGACTTCTTCTCGACGGTGCTCTTCGCGGCGCCGTTGAGGTAGTAGTCCTTGGTGACGACGTTGTTGTTGCCCTTGGTCTCGGTCTCCGTCTGCCCGCGCTTGGTGTACGTGTACTTCGTGGTCTTGGGCTTCGGGTCGTCGAGGCTCTCGGCGTTCTTGATCTCGGTGACCAGGTCGCGCTGCGCCTCGTAGGTGTACGTCGACACCTGCAGGTCGTGGGTGCGCCGCTTGACCAGGTCGTTCGGCTCGTACTCGAA
>CAKUMG010000073.1 GCA_934667465.1 uncultured Actinoplanes sp.
GCCCTGCAGCATCTCGGGCGATAGGTGCTGCACCGAGGGGTAGCCGTAGTCGGCCGCGAGCTCCTGCGCGTAGGCGCGGTTCAGGTTCGTGCTGAGCTGGCCGAACTCGGCCGCGCCGTCGCCGAACCGGACGTCCGGGTTGCCGCGGACGAGCAGGCCGTCGACGAAGAGGTTCGGCTCGGGGGCGTACGGGAGCAGGGGGTGGATCTGCCGCTGCCGGTCGCGGGTCTGCATGTCGTCGCTGATCGCCGCGGAGAAGTCGGCCACGAACCGGGCCCGGTTGCCGGGATCGTTCAGCCGGGCGATCGCCTCCCGCAGCTTCTTGCGCTCGGGCGAGCTGGACGACGTGGCGAGCGCCTTCTCCAGCCGGTGCCGGGTGTCGGCGACCAGCCGGTCGGGGTCACCGATGCGGTAGCCGCCGGACAGCATGAGCGGCCGGTTGGGGTCGTTGCCGCGCCCGTCGGTCATCGCCCCGAGCTGGTCGAAGATGTGCCGGCCCGACGGGGTGGTGCGGGCGCCGCTGTCGAAGTCCTGGAAGGACACGTACGGGTAGGTGTCGCCCGCGGCGAGGGCCTGCACGGCGGCCGCGGTCTCGGGGCTGCCCAGGACGGCGTTGCGGCCGCGGCCGTACATGAACGCGCCGGTCGAGCTGTTCGTGCCCACGGCGTGCCCCGTGACGGCGATTGGCACATCCATCGTGGCGGCGAGCTGCACCGCCTGGCCGACCGCGTTCCGGAGCTCGCTGCCCGGCTTCGAGCCCGCGGTGTTGACGCCGACCACGAACGCGACCCGGGTGTCCGGGTCCAGCCCGGCGGTGATCGAGCGGAGCACCCGCGGCAGGTTCCCGACGTCGCTCGCGGGGACCATCACGTTGACCACGAACGCCATCGGGGCGTTGTCGCGGATCAGCCGGTCCCGGGTCTGCTGGTAGGAGCCGGGGGTGACGTTGAGCTGCCGGCTGATCAACCGGTCGAACGCCGCGTTGTGGCCGCCGGGGACGCTCGGCGGGGGTGCGGGCCGGGTGGCGTCGAGGTTGTGGTCGACGGGGGTGTTGTTGTCGGTCAGCTCCGTCCGGGCGACCGCGGCGACCTGGTCGAGGTGGCGCTGCTGGAGTTCGGGGGTGCTGTCGGTCATCAGCGAGTTGCCCTGGTGGACGTTCGCCGAGTTTTCGGTCTTGTTGAAGACGCGCAGGCCGTCGACGTATTCGTCGCGCAGGCCGAGGTAGTGCCCGATCTCGTGGGCGAAATCGTTGTCGGAGCCCTGCGTGGACCAGTTCGTCTGATCGGTCGGCGGCGCGTCGGCGCCGTAGAGCTTGACGTCGGCGTGGGCGTCGGCGGGGTCGGTGACGAATTCGACGTGGACGTTGAGCTTGTCGTTGCCGATCTGGTGGCCGCCGTTGAAGGCGAGGTTGACGGCGTTCTGGACGCGGTTGCGGACGTCGGCTTCCTGGTTGCGGGCCGTGTCGTCCTGCGGGTTGAGGTGGACCTTGACGGTGAAGTCTTGGACGCCGTCAAACGCTCTGTGGTCGTAGGCGATCGGGCCGTCGTAGTGGTCCAGGTTGATGCGCGGCCGGTCGGTGACCGGGGCGTCCAGGCCGGCCTCGGCGTAGGAGCGGGCGACGACGTCGGGGACGCCGTGCGCGATCGGGGCGCGTTCGATGACGTCGTAGGCGCTGGTGTTGGCGTGGCGCGGGGGCGTGGCGGCGCGCTGGTTCGCGTACGGGTCGGTGGGGGTGCTGGTGTTGGGCGCGGGGGCGGGGTTCGTGGACCGCGGGGCCGGCATCGTCGACGTGAACGGTGTGTAGTTGACCCGCTTGTTGCTGTCCAGGCCCTGCGTCACGTGCACCGTCCGGGTCGCGCCCGGCGCCCGGAAGGTCTGCTCGCCGCGCGAGTCGTGCACCACGATGTTCACACCGAGCGCGTGCGCGGCCACGTCCGTGACGACGTCGTGCGCGGCCCGGCTCTGCTGCTGCTCCCGGACGTCGTCGACGCCCGGCTCCGGGGTGTGACGGAACGTGAACGGGCGGGGCGGGGCGATGGCGGCCGTGACGAAGTGACCACCGTCGTACGGGTTGTCGGTCCGCCGGTGCGCCATCTGCTCCAGCAGGGGCCCGTCCGCCCGGCGGCCCGTGTCCAGCGTCTGGCGGCGGATCTGGGCGGCGGAGATCCCGGTCTGCTGCTGCAGCGCGCCGTACAGCGAGTCCGGCCGGATGTTGATCTGGCTCTGCGGGAGGCCGTCACGGGCCTCGTGCCGGCCGTTGGCGACGACCGCCTGGCTGTTCGTGAAGTCCTGGCGGACCGTGTTGGCGGTGTTCGACAGCGCCAGCTGGTGGGCCGCGTAGAGCTTCTGGTCCGGGGAGAGGCCGATCGCCGTGCCGGTGCCGGGGACACCCAGCGAGATCGACGGGTTGAGCGTGTTCTTCGCGGCGCCGCCGAGCTGCTTGCGCTGCTCCTTGCTGAGCTGGTCCGTCCAGGAGGTGTTCTGCGACCCGGGCGCCGGCTGGCGGACCGGTTTCACGTACGCGTTCGGGGTCGACGAGTTCGCCACCGCGTACGGCGACAGCCCGATGCCGGCCTTGGCCGCCTTGGCACCCTTCGGCCCGCCCCGCCGGGGGTTGCCGGGGTCGTAGCCGAAGAACCGGTCCGGCACCGTGGACAGGTTCGTGTGGGTCTGGGGCAGCGTCTTGCCCAGGATCAGGTCGGCGGCGAGCCGGGACAGGTCCGTGGAGACCGCCGCGCCGGTGTAGTCGACCAGGAAGGCCTGACCGCGCACCTCGTGCCGGTTGTTCTCCGCATCCGTCTTGATGTCGCCGTTCAGGATGTCCGCCGGCACCTGGCTGAGCGACTCGTACCCGGCGTCCACGGCGAGCTCGGACGCGTACGCCCGGTTCAGGCTCTCGCCGAGCTGGTTGAACTCCGCACCGCCGGGGCCGAAGCGGACGTTGTCGTCGGCGCGGGTGACGAGGCCGTCGATGAACAGGTTGGGCTCGGGGGCGTACGGCAGCAGCGGGTGGATCTCCGCCTGCCGGTCCCGGGTCTGCATGTCGTCCGTGACGGCCCGGTTGAACCTGTCCACGAACTCGGCAGCGGTGCCCGGATCGTCCAGCGCGGCGATCGCGTTGCCGATCTTCTGCAGCTGGCCGGGGTCGTCGGTCTTCGCCAGCTCCCCCTCGAGCCGGGTCCGGGTGTCGGCGACCAGCTGCGCCGGGTCGCCGGCCCGGTAGCCGCCGGCCAGCATCAGCGGACGGGCCGGGGCGTCGTCCTCGACCGCGGTGTTCTGCTGCATCTGGTCGAAGACATGGATGCCGGACGGCGTCGTCCGAATGCCGGTGTCGAAGTCCTGGATTGCGACGTACGGGTAACGCCGCTGAGCGGGATCCTGGTGCGACGCCATGGCGTCGATGGCCGAGGTGGTCGCGTCCGAGGTCAGCACGGCGTTGCGGGCGTCGCCGAACTGGAACTTGCCGCTGGACAGGGGAACGAGGTGCCCGGTGACCGCCACCGGGAAGTCCAGGTTCTGCGTCGACTGGACCGCCTGGTCGACGGTCTGCTGCAGGGTGGGCGTGGCGTTGCCGTCCGTGGTGTTGAAGCCGACCACGAAGGCCACCTTCGTGTCCGGGTCCAGGCCCGCCCGGATCGAGTTCAGCACCTGCGGCAGCTGGCCGGCCTCGCTCGCCTTCGCGGTGATGTTGACGACGAAGCCCATGTCGTTGCCGTCGTTGACCAGCTGGTCCCGCGCCGCGAAGAAATTGTCCGCGGTGATCGGCGTCCTGTTCTGCACCAGGCTCTGGAAGGCCGGGTTGTGGCCGCTCCGGACCAGCGTCGGCGCCGGGCGGGAGCCGAGCGAGCCCGGATCGCGTTCCGGGCGCGTGACCGGGTTCGGCGCGGCGTCGCCGCGGTCGGGCGGCAGCACGGCGTCGGTGACCTGGCTGATCTGGTCGACGTGGCCGAGGGTGACCTGCGAACCGCCGGCCATCAGCGAGTCCGGGCCGTCCGGCGCGCGGCTCAGCACCCGGTTGTCCCGGCCCTCGTCGGGCAGGCCCAGGTAGTGGCCGATCTCGTGGGCCAGCGTGGTGCCGGGCGTGTCCGTCGACCACTCCGTCTGAGTGGTGCGCGGCGCATCCTGGCCGAACAGGTCGATGGTGGTGTGCGCGGCCGCCGGGTCGGTGACGAACTCGACGGTGACGTTCAGCCCCGGACCCTGGTTGAAGGCCTGATTCACCGCGTCCCGGGTCCGCGTCTCGACCTCGGGCTGCCGGGCCCGTGCGGCATCGTCCCTCGGGTTCAGGTGGACGCGGACCGTGTACTCCGGCCGGCCGTTCCGGACCTCGTGGTCGAACCCGATGTGCCCGTCGATGCGGCCCAGATTCGGCCGGGGCGCATCGGTCGCCGGTGGCGGCAGCCCCGCATCCTGGTACGACGCGGTCACCACGTCCGGCACACCGCCCGCCACCGGCGGTAGCTCCACGACGTCCACCGAGGTGGCGAACGCGGTGGCCCCGAACGCCGTGTTCGTGGCGGCCGGCGGCGCGGTGACCTGCACCCCACCCGGCACGAACGTCGGCATGAAGTGGGAGACCTTGAGCTGGTCGGGCCCCGGCAGGACGGCCAGCTCACCGCTCTGCCCGTCCACGAACACCACGTGCCCCGAAGGCAGCTTCACGACGTTGAACAGGTGTCCATGGTTCGCAAACTCCACGGCCACCACGCCGCGCGACCCCGGCGGCAGCGCATCGACCGTGCGCACCAGGTCGGGCAGCGCGCCCGCGGTGCTGAACCGGCCGCCCATTCGCTGCTCGAGCGTCTTCAGATCCGGGATCTTCCCGCTCTTCGGCGCGGTCCGCCCCGGCTTGCCGGCCAGCATGTCGTCGACGATCTGCACCGTGATGTGGCAGTTCTCGTCCAACAGCCCGAGCTTGTTCGGGTTGATCTCCTTGAGGCCCGGGAAGAGATCGTTGAGGACGGTCGCCTGGTCCGGGCGGGTGTCCGGGTCCGGGTTGGCATTGGCCGCAATGATCTTGGGCATGTCGGGGCTCGGCGTGAACGACACATGATCCAGAAGCGCGATCCGGGCCGCGACGATCTGATCGTTCGGCGCGTTCTGCTGTTGCAGATCCAACAGATTTTCGCTGTACGCCGAAGGCTTGGGCGCCGGAGCATCCGTCATCTCGGTGTCGAGCTCGGTGCTCGTGTTGCTGTCGCGGGTGTCGTCGGCCGTGCTCTCCGGTGTCGGCGGTGCCTCCGTGGCGGTGCTGCTCTCCGGCGCCGGCGGTGCGTCCGCCATCTCGGTGTCGAGGTCGGTGCTGGTGTTGTCGTTCTGGCTCGTGCCGGTGTCGGTGTCCGTGCCGGTGTTGTTCGGGCCCGTGCCGGTGTTGTTCTCCGGGCTCGTGGTGGTGTCCGTCGGCGCATCCGTCATCGTGACGTCGGGCGAGCCGTACGCCGTGGTGGTCTGCGGGGCCGGCGTCGCGTCCGTGCCGGGCCGCGTGTCCGGGCTCGGCTGCGTTGCGGGTGCGGGTTCCGCGGCGACCGGGACGTTGTCGCGTGTGGAGTCCAGCGGGATGCCGGTGTCGGAGCTCGTGTCGGTGTCGGAGCCGACCGGGGAAACCGCGGAGTCGCCGAGATCGACGCTGAAGTCGGATCCTGTCGCCGGCGCCACGTCGGAGGTCGCCGGGGGGACCACGGTGCTCAGCGGCGGAAGGTCGCCCGACGAGGCGCGGCCGCTGGTCGGGCCCTGACTACCCGCAGGAGTCGTCGGCGATTCCGGGGACCGCGCGGGCCCCGCCTGCTGCCCGGCAGGAGCCGGCGTGTTGGCGGTCGTCGCCCCCGGCGCAGGCCCAGCCGCACCCGTCGTCGGCGCAACCGCGCCCGGCGCCGGCGCAGTCACGCCCGGCGCCGGTGCAACCGCGTCCGGCGTCGGCGTCACCGTCCCCGTTGTCGGCGCGACCGTCCCCGTTGCCGGGGCGGTTGTGCCAGGCGCCGGCGCGGTCGCGCTCGGCGTCGTGCCGGTCGGGGGTGCAGTGTCCGAGGCCGTGCCCGTTTGAGGCACTGCGATCGGCGTCGTGCCGGTCGGGGGCACCGCGGTCGGCGTTGCGCCGGGCCGGGTGGTGCCGTCGGCGGGCACATCGACGTTCTGGCCGGCCGGAATGTCGACAGCAGCCGGGACGGTCCCCGCCTGAACGGGGGCGGGCGGAGCCGTGACGGTGTTCGGCGCCGGGGTCTGCGCGCCGTCCGGCACCTGAACGTTGCCTGCCACCGGGGCCGGCGGTGCCTGAGGCACGTTGACCGGCGTGGGGGCGGGCGCGGGCGCAGGAGCGGCTTGCGGTGCCGGCGTCTGTCCCGTCTGCGGCGCCGGCGTCTGTCCCGGCTGTGGTGCGGGCGTCTGCCCAGCCTGCGGTGCCGGGGTCTGCCCCGTCTGCGGCGCCGGCGTCTGTCCCGTTTGTGGTGCGGGGTTCTGGCCGGCCTGTGGTGCCGGGGTTTGCGCCTCGACCGGCGCCGGCGTCTGTCCGGTCTGCGGTGCCGGTGTCTGTCCGGTCTGTGGCGCGGGCGTCTGTCCGGTCTGTGGCGCTGGTGTCTGTGCCTCGACCGGCGCCGGGGTCTGTCCGGTTTGGGGCGCCGGGGTCTGTCCGGTCTGGGGTGCTGGTGTCTGGCCCGCCTGCGGTGCTGGGGTCTGCACCTCGACCGGGGCCGGGGACGTGGTCTCGAAGCCCGGCAGGCCCGATCCGACGGACGCGACGGGCGGGGCCACCGGCGCGGGCGTGTTCCCGCCCACCGGCGCGGGTGTGTTTCCGCCGAGCGGCGCAGGGGTGTTTCCACCCACGGGCGCGGGCGTGTTCCCGCCGAGCGGCGCGGGCGTGTTCCCGCCCACCGGCGCAGGAGTGTTTCCGCCCACGGGCGCTGGCACGTTCCCACCCACAGGCGCGGGCGTGTTTCCACCCACGGGCGCAGGAGTGTTTCCGCCCACGGGGGCGGGCACGTTCCCGCCCACCGGTGCAGGCGTGTTTCCGCCCACGGGCGCTGGCACGTTCCCGCCGAGCGGCGCAGGAGTGTTTCCTCCCACCGGCGCAGGAGTGTTTCCTCCCACCGGTGCGGGCACGTTTCCGCCGGCCGGGGCGGGTCCGCCTGCCGGGCCCGGGCCGCGGGTCTCGTTGAGCGGCGGCGTTTCGCTGTAGGGCGGCGGCGAGCCGCTCGGGGGCGGCGGAGTCGCGGCGGCGCCCGGGGGCGTTTCGCTGTAGGGCGGCGGAGGGCTGCCGGCCGGTGGGGGCGGGCCGGTCACCGAGGTCGGGGGCGGCTGGTTCTTGAGGTCGTCGTAGCTCGGCGGCGGTGGCAGGTTGCCGGCGTCCGACCCGGGGCCGTACGAGTGGCCGAACTTGTCGGCCCCCTGCTGGGCCATGCCGCCGATGATGGACGACGACATGGTGGCGAGGGGGTTGAAGTCGCCGCCGATCATCATCATGAAGAGGCCCTCGAAGAGGGTCTCCGCGAGTGCCGACAGGATTTCCTGGGCGATGATGCTGTTGCCGAGTTTGGGATAGAACTTGCCCGCGATCTGGTGGACGCCGGAGACGCCCGCGCCGATGAAGAGACCGCCGGCGAAGGAGAGCGCCAGGTCCTCGTAGTCGATCTCGGTGCGGTTGCCCTCGGCGACCTGGGCGAGCTGCGCGGCGAGGCCCTGCCAGACCTCCTCGAGGCCCTCCTGGATGCCCTCGAACATCATCCGCATGAGCATGTTGCGCAGGCGCATCTGCAGGAAGTCGATGAGCTGCTGGACGATCTGCCGGCCGATGGTGATCAGCGCGGGCACCGCCGCCGCGCCGAAGCCCGAGGCCATGGCGATCGCGATCTCGACGACCTGGGTGAAGGCCGCGATCACGATGTTGTACTGGGTGGACTCCGAGTCGAGCGCGAATTCGTACGCCGCGCCGCCCAGCGCGTTCGAGATGTTCGCGCCGTCGGGCACGTACTGGGTGATCTGGCCCTGGTATTGACTGAAGGCCTGTGCCGCCGGGCCTTCCAGGCTTCCGGAGAGCACCCCGCCCAGGCCTGCCGTGGCCGACATGCCGTTGAGCAGCTGGCTGCTGAAGTTGTAGAGCTCGTCGCCCATGGCGCGCAGCGCCGTCGGGTCGGCCTCCGGGAACTGCTCGCCGGTGGTGTAGAGGATGGCGTCGTACGCCCACTGCCACTCGGGGTCGTTGGGTATGTGGAAGTCAGGCATGGTCGACGGGTGTCAGCTGATCAGATCAGCGGGGTGGGCGTGCCGTCCGCCGAGTAGGAGAGGACCAGCGGCTGGTAACCGGGCGCGGTGGGGTCGACGGCGGGGTTGTCCTTGACCACGAAGAACTGCCGGTCGCCGGGGTTGAGGACCTGGCCGTCCGGGGTGGTGACCGGCGTGCCGGCGAGCGGGGTCACCGACTCGTAGAGGTTGGCGTCGACGCGGGTGTTGCCGTCCTCGAACGGGTTGAGCGCCTGCAGGCGGTAGCCCTCCGGCAGCGGCTCCCCGCCGACGTAGGCGGTCGAGTACTCCGGCGCGGACATGTACGAGGAGATGGCCGGCATCGCCGGGGTCATGGCCGCGAAGCTGGACGTCGGCTGGAGGGGGAGTGCCGCTTCCCGGGCGATCATCGGCTCACCCAGGAGCGCGGGCTGGATCCGGGCCACCGATTCGGTCGGTTCCAGGGGCATCATCGGCTCGGCCTTGAGTGCGGGTTGGACCCGGGCCACCGTTTCGACCGGTTCGGTCACCTCGCCCGGGGTGATCAGCTCACCCTGGGCAAGCACGCCGCGCTGCATCGGCATTGTGCCCTGGGTCGGCTCGAGCGGCGTCAGCAATTCGCCCTGGACGCGAACCCCCTGTTTCATCGGCAGGAGAGGGGTGAGCGGCTCACGCTCCGTGAGGACACCTTGCTCCAGCGGGAGCAAACCGCGGGTGGGCTCGAGAGCATCCATCCGCTTGCTCGCCATGAAGACCCGCGGGCTCTCGCCCTCGACGGCCGGATCCTCGTCCCGGCCGACGACGGCGCCTCGGCGCAGCTCACCGGCCATCATCGGCTGGAGCGGCGTCCGGCCCTGGACGCGCTCGCCGACCACCATGCTCTTGGTCGCCGTGAAGCCCTCCTGGCCGTCACCCTCGCCCTCGGGATTCTCGCCGGGGTTGTAGGTCATGCCCTTCACCCGCATGGCAGGCTGGAGCATCGCCGGCTGCTCGCTGGTGTAGGCGGGCAGCAGCGGCTCCTTGGCGGTGATCTCGCCGCTTACGAAGGCCGGCTGCTCCTTGGCGAGCATGGCACGGCGGGCGAGCGGCTGGCCGGACAGGTTCTCGTCGAAGTCGCGCGCCATCTTCTCGCCGGCTTCCCGGGCGCCCTCGTCGACGTCGCGGTACATCTGGCCGCTCGCGCGCAGCCCCTCGGCGACGTAGTTGAGGGTGCCCTTGACGCCGCCGACCAGCGAGTCGAGGTTGTCGAGCCCCTTCAGGAACTTCTCCGAGAACGCCTTGCCCATGTCGTCGTCGCCCCAGGCCTTGCCGTAGCGATCACGGAGCGAGGCGAGCTGCGTCACGTACTGCTCGTAGAGCTCGACCTGTTGGGCGTATGCCTCGCCGGTGGCGATGACGCCTTCCGGGTTGACCCAGAGGCGGCCGGTGGGGAGGCTCATCGCTGCGCCCGGCCCTGGTTGAGCATCTCGCGGACGCTGGTGACCATGCGCGGCTGCTCCGGCAGAAACGCGTCGGCTCCGGCGGTGCCCCGGACCAGCGCCTGGGCGTCCATGCCGTCCGGGAGCATCGGGGCGAGGGTGGCGGCGGCCTGCTGCATCACGTCCTCCTTCGCCTCGGCGTACGTCGTCATGATCAGTTCTGTGAGGTCGGCCGGGGTGAGCCGCTTGTGCGCACCGGTCGGGAACTTGATGTCCGTCATGACACCGTTCTGACCGACTGTGATCGTTACCTCACGGCGTGGCGAGGTGGCGGTGGCCGTCAGGGCGCGCATCTTGCCCTGCAGGTCGCTGAGGCTGTTGCGCTGCTTCTGGTAGTCCTCGAACAAGCTCTCGATGCGATCGCTGAAGTTCATCCGCCCCGCCTCCTTCACGTCGATTGATCAGTGAAGACGTTCCGGGGTCCGCACGCTAGACCCTCCGGCTTTCCGGGGCATAAACGTGCAGCGAATTTTCCCCATGGCCGCCCTCGCCGAGGGCCGCGGAGGCGGGCGGACGGGCGAGGCCGTGCACTCTTGGCCCGACTTTCGGACATCCGATGCGGTTCGGGTTGCCCTTCACCTACCGGTTTCATCAAGACTCTTCACTGCCCGCGGCGGACGACTCTTCTCTGCCGGGCGGCACGCGACAACGCCGGACGGCATCAACCGAGCCGACGGCACCCGACGTGAGGAGCACGGCTGTGACCATGCCGACCGTTCAAACCAGTGAAGAGGGCATGCAGCGTGCTGCCCAGGAGTTCTCCAACAAGGCGCAGGAGTTCACCGGCCAGCTGCAGGCCGTGAACACGCAGATGGGCACCCTGCAGTCCTCCTGGACCGGCCAGGCGTCGGCCGGCTTCAACCAGGCGATGGACAGCTGGGAGGCGGCCTTCCAGAAGGTCATCACCGAGCTCATCAACATGCTCGACGTGATGGGCGTGACCACCAAGGGTTACACCGCGGCCGAGGACGAGGCTGCCAGCACCGCCGCCTCCTTCGGTGCGGCTCTTCCGGGCATCTGAGCCTCTCCGGCTCACGCTCAGCAAGCGACTTCCATCGCCCGGTGGCGCCCCGCCATCGCTAGGCGACCTCTTTTGGCAGGGAAAGGACTGAAGTGTCGAACTACGCGTTCAACTTCCAGCAGGCCGACGCCGTGCTGCACGACATGAACCGGATCAACGGTCAGATCAAGTCGGGTCTGGCCGAGATGGAGCGGACCGTCGAGACCAGCCTCCAGGACTGGACCGGTGCGGCGCAGCAGCAGTACTACGTCTCGAAGGCCGCCTGGAACAACTCGGCGAACCAGATGACCGTCTACCTGGACCAGGCCCGGATCACCCTGCTGCAGATCTCGGACAACTACGGCACCACCGAGTCGCGTCACGCGCAGATCTGGAACGACGTCCGCGGCGGCTGATTCCCGTCGGCCGGCTGCCGTGTCCCTGGTGACGCGGTGGCCGGCTGCTCTGTGTTTCCGTTCCCCGGCTCGGCGGTCCTGACCGCTGGTCGTGGGTTACCCGGCGCCTCGAGGCTGCCGGGCGTCACTGTTTCACGACCCGGCTTGGAGGACGTCATGGCAATTAACTGGGATCATGTGAGCATCGAGGCCGTCGACCAGATGGGCCTTCTCGACCAGTGGGAGAAGGACCACGGCGAGTCGGACGGCTTCGTCAAGACCGTCGTCGACAAGATCTACGCCGACATCAGGTCGAACAGCAACACGACGCACAAGGAAGACACCGGCGGCGGCTTCGACCGCGGTGACTACGACGCCGACGAGCTCGCCGCGTGGGACATGTACTCCGAGAAGTACAAGAACATGGCCTACCCCGAGTGGAAGAAGCTGGTCGACCAGCACCGGGCTGACGAGGCCAGCCAGGACATCGAGTACGACGATCCGTCGACCTTCGAGTCGCCGACGAACGGCGAGAACGAGACGCTCTGGCCGCCCAAGAACCTGACCCTCAACGAGGGCACGTTCAACGGCAGCGGCCACACGAACAACGAGATGGTCGTCAGCACCGAGGCGATCCAGCACCTCATCACGGCGTTCGGGCAGATCGCCAAGGGGGAGCACGAGGGCGAGCTGCTCACGCTGGCGACCGAGCTGGACGGCCGGCACATCAAGCCGGGTGGCTTCGCCCGGGCGGAGCTGCTCCGCCGGAAAATCGACGGCACGGGCGACGCGGACCCCGGCCTGCGCGGCGACACCATCGGCCTGCTCCGTACCCTGCACCGGGCGCTCTACGAGGTGAAAGAGGGCCTCGTGGAGATGAAGAAGGAGTACGAGAAGACCGAGGAAGACAACACGGTCACGCAGCAGCAGCTGCAGGAGCACATGGCGGAGGCCTGGAGCCAGGTCAACGGGCTCGGCAACTACGGCACGCGCGGCGGCAGCTCCGAGTCCTGATCGGCAAGACGACCGTCGGCGCATCGCATTCGGGGTAATGAAGGAGCCTGGGCATGGCTGAATGGACAAGCGACGTCGAGAAGCCCGCGACGTTCATGCCATCCACAGTCGATTATCAGAACGAGCTCGACTATGAGGCCTGGAAGAACGAGGACCGGGGCTGGCGCAAGCTGGAGGCCTCTCTCCGCGGTGGCTCCGCGCTGGATACGGCGGAAGGTGTGGCGCATGCCGCGACCCTCGTCAGCCCGCAGTCGCTGGTGGACTCGGCGCAGACCTTCCACAAGATCCGGGACGCGCTGTTCTGGCTGGACGGCTTCATCCGGGCCCAGGTGCATGCCGTCGCCGGCAAGGACCGGCCCTGGCAGGGAAAGGCCGCCGACGCCTTCATCTCCAAGATGGACCTGCTCGCCGACTACGTGAAGCGCAACGGCGAGCGCATCAACGGCGGCGAGACGACCGGCCCGGCCTCGGTGCCCGACGCGCTTTATCGCAGCGCCCACTACCTGAAGTGGGGCCAGGAGCAGATCTACCACCTCGACGTCTCGTGGGCAGCCATCGCCCGGGAGAACGGCGTCGGTTCCGGCAGCGGGCCGGTGCCGATCAGCGGCACGAAGTTCGAGAAGCCGATGGCTGAGCAGATGGCCCAGGTCGTCGGCACGGTGGCGACCGAGTACGTC
>CAKUMG010000074.1 GCA_934667465.1 uncultured Actinoplanes sp.
ACGCCTGGTCCGGCTGCGCCGCGGTCAGCACGTCCCCGAGCTGCTCGGCCGCGCTCGCCGGCACCCGCACCGAACCGGACCCGCAGCGCATCCGCGTCCGGCTGCGACCGGTCCCCGACGCGTGCCGCCAGGTCCGCCAGCTCGTCGCACAGACCTTCGCCGCCTGGCACCTCCCCGGCCTCGCCGGCACCGCCGCCCTGGTCGCCACGGAACTGGTCGCCAACGTGGTCAGGCACGCCCACACGACCATGGAATTCACCCTGGGACTCCGCAACGACAAGGTCTGCCTCACGGTGCGCGACGGCAGCCACCTCATGCCCCGCCCCAAGGACCCGACGGTCGCCGAGGCGGGCGGCCGCGGCCTGCACCTGATCCGCGAACTCACCGACGGCTGGGGCGTCCTGCAGGTCCCGGGCGGCAAGGTCGTCTGGACCCACATGACCGCGGCGGCCTGACTCTCTCCGGCTCCCAGCCCGCCCCGGCTCGGCCGGCTTGTTCCCGCCCCGGCACTCACTCCGTCGGCTGCGGCGTCGCCTGACCGCTTCTCCAGCTCACCTCTTCGGCCGCTTTTCCCGCCCGTCCCTACCGCTACGCCCGCGGCGGCAACCCACTGGGCGCATCATCCTCGTGCCCGGACGGCGGCCACGGAGCAGCCGGCGCCTCCTGTACCTCGGGCTGTTCCCCACCACCCGTCACCCGCCCGAACAACCCTGAAGGCTGCGCAGACTCGGGCCCGCCCCCACCCGTGAACCGCCCCGCACCGACCTCCCCGGTGAACCCCGGCCCCGCCGCCCCACGATCGCCCAGCGCCGCGCTCTCCCCGGCTCCACGCTCCGCGGACCCCCCGGCCCCTTGCTGAGCACCCCCCGCGAACGGCTTGTTGAGCTGCCCCATCTGCGGCGCCTCCAACGGTGGCCGCTGCGGCCGCCCACCCGCCACCTGCGCTCCACCAGCGGCCGCCGGAGCCTCTCGCCCCGGCCCGCCCAGACTCTGTCCCATGTCAGGCGCCTGCAACGGTGGCCGCCCACCCCCACCCTCCACAGGCCGATTGGACTGCCCAAGATCCGGCGCCTCCAGCCGAGGCCGCCCCAACGGCGCAGCCTGCCCCGGCCCCGCCGGCTGCCCATGTCCATGCGCTTGCCCCAGCGGCGCAACCTGACCCAAGCCCTGCCTCGACGCCGCAACCTGCCCCAAAGGCGCACCCAGACCCGACGCCCCGTCCTGCCCCGCCGACGACGGCTGCCCATGCCCATGCGCCTGCCCCAACGGCGCAGCCTGGCCCAACGCCCCCGGCTGTCCCTGCCCTGGTCCCAGCGGCGCAGGCTGCCCCTGCCCCGGTCCCAGCGACGCAGGCTGCCCCTGCCCCGGTCCCAGCGACGCAGGCTGACCCTGCCCGGGCGAGGCAGACTGCCCAAGCACCGGCGGCTGCAACGCCCCCGGCACGACAGGCTGCCCCAACTGCGGCGACTGAACCTGACCGTGCCCCTGCCCAGACGCCGCAGGCTGACCGAACCGCGGAGGCTCCAACGGCGGACGCCCCACGCCCGCAGCGCCCTGCCCCGACCCCCCGGCATCCCCGGGACCTCCCGTACCTCCGGGAACTCCCGGGGGTACGGGAACCGGCGCAACACCGGGAGCACCCCCAACTCCGAGAACTCCCGTACCTCCGAGAACTCCCGCACCACCGGGAGCCGGCGCAGCACCGGGACCGGGAGGAACACCGGCACCGCCGAGAGCAGCGGGACTGGCGGGAGCGCCCGGACCATGGGGAGTACCGGAGCCACCGGGAACTCCGGAAGCACCGGGAACTCCCGCAGCACCGGGAACTCCCGTAGCACTGGGCCCTCCCGCAGCACCGGGCCCTCCCGCAGCACCGGGGGCTCCCTGACCTCCGGGAGCGCCCGGACCTGCGGGAACGCCCGGACCTCCGGGAACGCCCGGACCACCGGCAACGCCCGGACCACCGAGGGCACCCGGACCACCGGGAACGGCCGGACCGTGGAGGGTGGGCGGGACGACGGCGGGCGGCGCATCGTGCGGCGGGCGTGCCGACGGCGTGAACCGGGGCGCGTCGAGCGGGCGGTTCTGTTGCACGAAGAGAGGCGGTCCGAGCAGCAGCGGGTCCACGTTCACGGGTACCTGGGGTGCCACCAACTCGGGGGGCGCCTGCCGCTGGACCGGCTGCCCGTACTGTCCCCCGGTCGGCTGTTGCGGCCCGCGCTGTTGCTGGTCGTGCCCTTGCGCCCCGAACTGCGCCTCGGGTGCTCCGTGCGGCTCGCTCTGGTAGTCGCCTCGAGCCTGCGCCCCGAACTGCGCCTCGGGTGCGCCCTGCGGCCCGTGCTGGTAATCGTCTTGGGCCTGCATTCCGAAGCGACCGTCGGATCCGGTCTGCGCCAGGGGCGACTGCCCGGCGGGAGGGCCCGACGGGTGCGGCTGCTCGTGATCCAGCGTTCGGAAGGGCTCGATGCTCGGGTCGGCTGGTTCGGGCCGGGCCTCGGACGGGTGCGGACGCAGCGCAGGCGGGTGCAACGGCGGCGGCTGGAGCGCGGGGGCTTGGAACGAGGGTGGCTGGAGCGCGGCCGGCAAAGCGGGCGAAGAAAGTGCGGGCGGCTGCAACGTGGGCGGCTGAGCAGCAGGCGGTTGCAACCCAGGCGGCTGAGCAGCGAGGGGCTGAGCAGCAGACGGTTGCAACCCGGACGGCTGGAGCGCGGACGGCTGGGAAGCGGACGGTTGGGAAGCGGACGGTTGCAACCCGGGCGACTGAAGCGCGGGCGGCTGAGCTGCGGACGGCTGCAGCCCGGACGGCTGGAGCGCGGACGGCTGGGAAGCGGACGGATGCAGCGTCGACGGTTGAAGGGCGGGCGATCGCAGCCCGGACGGCTCGGACGGCGGGGCCGGTGGCGAGGCGGGCGCCTCGAGCGCAGGAGAGGACGGCTCGGGCGCGGGCGGCAGCGAGGCGAAGGACGAGGGCAGCTCCTCCGCGGGCAGCCCAGGGTGCGGCAGCGCGGATGACGAGGGCGGCTGGAGGGCCGGTGGTTGCAAGGCGGAGGGGGGGCGGCGGTCCGGGGCTGCCTGGGGATGGGGGGTCGTCGGTGGGGTCGGGGTGAGGCGGTGGGAGGCGGGGCCGGGAGGGGGTGAGTTCGGTGAGAGCGGGGGCGCCGCGGGGGAGGCGAAGTGGTCGGGGCGATCGTTCGCGGACTGAGGGCCGAAGGTCGGGCCGGGGGCCTGGGCCGGGGAGGTCGGGGCGGCCGCCGGGGGTGCGAAGGAGGGCGTTGACGGGTCGCGGCGGTCCTCGAAGGGGGACGGGAGCGGGTCGCGGCGGGTTTCGAAGTTCGACGGGGCCGGGGCGGCGGTGGAGCCGTTGCCTGGGCCGAAAGCGGTGTGGGAGCCGAGCGCGGAACCGGCCCCGGAACTCGCGGTGAAGCCGGACGCAGTGGCAGCCCCGGAGCCGAAAGCCGAGCCGGACCCGGAAGCCGCCCCGGAGCCGAAAGCCGAGCCGGGCCCGGAAGCCGCCCCGGAGCCGAAAGCCGAGCCGGACCCGGAAGCCGCCCCGGAGCCGAAAGCCGAATCGGGCCCGGAAGCCGCCCCGGAGCCGAAAGCCGAATCGGGCCCGGAAGCAGCGCTGAAACCTGACGGGAAACCGGGCCCGGAAGCAGCCCCAGCATCAGAGGCCGGACCGGAGCCGAGGGCCGGACGGTGGGTGGGCGCCGGGCGGTACGAAGGTTCCGGGAGCGCCTCGCCGGGCCGGTCGAAGGTTGGCGGGACCCGCCCGCCCTCGATCGGAGCCGGGGGCGGGAAGCCGGGCTTGCCGGACGTGGGCCGGCCGCCGCGGGCGGCGGCGATCAGGCCGGAGGCTTCGGCCAGGCCCGCGGCCTCGACGACCTCGGCGGCGGCGCGGCCGGCGGTGCAGGGGAGGCGTTCGCCGCAGACCGGGCAGATGGTGATGCCGTTGTGGGGGCCCTGGCCGTCGGCATGGGAGCGCATGACGTCCCAGGCCGTGCGGGCGAGCACGCTGTCCGGCTTGATGTACTTGGTCGCCATGGCGTCCACCCCCGTTGCTCGCGCCGCTCCCGGTCGTCGGCGGAACGCCGCTCGTCGAAGCGCCGCTCCCGGCGAGCGTCGAAGCGGCGTCCACGGTCCAGTTCACCGCGTACGGGGCGAAAGCGGGCCGCTTTCCCGCAAACCGCGACCGGGGAACAGCCCGGACCGGGACCAGCGAACGAGCCGGACCGCAGCCGAGGCGCAGCCCGGACCGCGACCAGGGAACCGGCCGGACCGCGACCAGGGAACGAGCCGGCCGCGGCCGGGGAAGAGGTGGGTTTCCCGCCGTGGCAGCCGGGCAAAACGAGCGCCATGAACAGCACGGCAGACGACGACGGCGCCACGGTCATCCCCTACGAGGACGGGCCGCTCATCCTCCGGGGCAACTTCACGCTGCGCACCCCGTCGGGCGAGGTCATCGAGCCGGGCCGCAAGACCGTCGCGCTCTGCCGCTGCGGCCGTTCGGCGATCAAGCCCTTCTGCGACGGCACCCACAAGGTCATCGGCTTCAAGGCGGGCACCGGCCGCGACACCCCGGCCCCCCGCCTGCCGTAAGCCCCGCAACCTCCGGAAGCGCGGGAACAGACTCAGACCGTCCGCAGCGAAGACTCGCCCGCCTCCCACTTCGCGAGCACATACTCCGCCCACCGGTCCTCCAGCGTCAGCACCGCCCGCGCCCCGAACAGCACATCCCCCGCCAGCTCCGGCTCCGCCGCGCAGAACGACCCGCACAGGTCGTACGCCGCGATCTGCTCGTGCACCGCGTCCGCCTCCACGTGCTCGTCGTAGAAGCGGGTCGCCGTCTCGTCCCCGCCCAGCCGCCGCAGCCCGTTGGCGTAGCGCCGGTTCGGGGCGGTGGAGGTCATCTCGTACGCGGCCAGGTGGCCCAGCAGCGCGCCGCGGAACCGCCGGTGCAGCCCGAACAGCGACATGACGTTGTTGTTCGCGAGGGTCGGCCAGGGGACCACGTCGACGTAGGCGCCGTACGTGGTGTCGAGGTCGAGCCCGCGCAGGGTGTCCTTGAAGAGCTCCTGGTGCATCCGGTGGGCGACCCCGCCCCCGTACTCGTCGATCTGGATCTCGATGAGGGCCGCCTTGGCCTTGCCGGCGAGCCGCGGGATGGCGAACGTGTGCGGGTCGGCCTCGCGCAGGTGGTAGACCGACCGGTGGGTGGCGAACTCGCGGAACTGCTCGCGCGTCGCGCGGCCGCGCAGGTAGCCGCTGAGCGACGGCCCGCCCTCCTCCTGGGTCATCGCGATCAGCGCGTGCGGCACGTCGTCCGTACCGTGACCGATCGGGATCTCGCGCAGGTCCGCCTCGAACATCGCCTCGAGGCGGGCGCGGAGGCCCAGCAGTCCGGGGTGCCACTCCCAGGTGTCGTCGACGCCGTCCCAGCCGCGGTAGTGCAGCTCGTAGAGCACGAACAGGGTCAGGTGCAGGTCGTCCGGCGACTCGGGGTCGCCGGGGGTGCCGAAGTCGTGCGGCGCCGATTCGAGGGCGGTGATGACGGCCTCGGAGACGGGGCCACGCGGCAAAGGCAGTTTCATCGTTCTTCCTCCAGGGGCCCGGGATCACCTATGGGAGCGGTTGCGGGGGTTCCCCGGACGGCCCTCGCCAAACCGGTCGATCGCGGGTGACCTGGGCATACCCCTGTCGGGGGCTGGCGTTCATGGCAGTCTCGTGCCCATGAGCCGGGTATTCACTCACTGTGTCTTAGGCGTTGCTCTCCGTACCATGGAAGATCCCCCCGGAGGTGATCCCCATGGATGACATCGAGCTGTACCGCGAGCAGGTCCTCCGCCACGCCGGCCCGGTCATCACCGGCCGGTTCCGCGGCTACGGCGCCTCGTACACCCGCCAGATGCGCGTCGGGCAGCCGCTCCTCGTGGCCGTCTTCGTCGCCGCCACGGTCGCGCAGGCGATCGGCACGCTGCTGCTCTCCGTCGTGCGCAGCGGCGGCACGGGCCGGGCCCGGCGGTCGTTCAAGGACCTCAAGAAGGGTCCGGAATACCTGGTCACGCCCGTGCGGCTGCGCGACGAGCTGGGCCAGGAGTACGAGGTCGAGATGCACGGCCAGCTCCCCCAGTCGGCCCTGCGCCGCGGCGACCTCGTCCAGGTGCGCACCGTCGAGCAGAAGGATCCCGAGCTGGCGTCGAAGCTGCAGACGGTCGTCAACCTGGAGACCCTGCGGCCGTACACGCCGTGGGTGCCGACCCTGTGGTCGCACCTCGGCCCCGGCCTGTTCTTCCAGGCGGTGGTCGGCGGCACGGTTCTGCTCGCGGCGGCGGCTGTCTGGCTGCGCTGACCCGCGTGGGCCGCCCCAGCCGCGCGACGATCAGCGCGGACGGCACCTCCCCCTCAGGCCGCGTGAGAAGCCTCACGCCGCCCGGCACCTTGCGGTCTCACGGCCGGATCAAAACCCTGCTTCCGTACGCGGGGAGCGTCGCACCGACGAGTCCGAGCCCCACGCCGTCCCGGTCCGGCCGCAGCGGACCCCTCGGCAGCGCGCCGACAGCACCGGACGGCCCGGCTTCGGCAGGCCGTTCGGCGACGGCGGAACGATCGACGGTGGGCCGGCGACGTCCCGCGCGTGGGGCGCTGGGCGCCGGGTGCGGGCGGTCAGACCTGCACGGCCGGCTCGGCAGCGCGTACGGCGATCAGGCCCTTGGGTTTGGCCCAGCGCTCGAAGACCAGGGTGGCGAACGGCGGGATCGAGCAGGCGAGCGCGATCAGCGTCACCCACCACTTCCACGCGCCGGCGCGGGCCTGGAGAACCGTCACCGCGAGGTAGAGCATGAAGATGCCGCCGTGGAGGGGGCCGGCGATCTGGACGCCGATCTCGTTCTTGACGACCACGTAC
This sequence comes from uncultured Actinoplanes sp., assembly GCA_934667465.1. Taxonomy (GTDB): domain Bacteria; phylum Actinomycetota; class Actinomycetes; order Mycobacteriales; family Micromonosporaceae; genus Actinoplanes. Next base: position 6,902 of record CAKUMG010000074.1, read on the forward strand.
TTGAAGAACATCCCGATGAGCAGCAGCGCCCAGCTCACCGCCTCGGCGATTGCGACGGCGGCGAAGAGGGCAGGTATGCGGCGCACGCGGGATTACCTCTCGGGAACGTCGGCGCACGGACCGGTGCGCCGAGGGGTGGATCCGTCGCATTGTAGTGGTGGGCTGGCCGAAGGGCGGTGCGCAGGTGGGCGAAGAGGTTGATCGGCGGGAGTTCTCCCGCGAGGACCGCACGCGATACCGGCAGAAGATCCGGCGCAGCCTCGACGTGTTCGCGTCGATGCTGCGCGAGTCGCGGTTCGAGTTCGAGCGGCCGCTGACCGGCATGGAGATCGAGCTGAACCTGGTCGGCGACGACGCCGACCCGGCCATGCAGAACGCCGAGGTGCTCGACGCCCTCGCCGACCCGGACTTCCAGACCGAGCTGGGGCAGTTCAACATCGAGATCAACGTGGCGCCCCGGCGGCTCGCCGGCGACAACAACGCCGACCTCGAACGCGAGCTGCGCGCCAGCCTCAACAACGCGGAGAAGCACGCCCGCAGCGTCGGCGTGCACACCGCGATGATCGGCATCCTGCCGACCCTGCGCCGCGAGCACCTCACGTCGGCGGCGCTGTCGGTCAACCCCCGGTACGCGCTGCTCAACGAGCAGATCTTCGCGGCCCGGGGCGAGGACCTCGACATCCGCATCGACGGCGTGGACCGGCTCACCGTCACCACCGACTCCATCGCGCCCGAGGCGGCCTGCACCAGCACCCAGTTCCACCTGCAGGTCAGCCCGGACCAGTTCGCCGCCTACTGGAACGCCGCCCAGCTCGTGGCGGGGGTGCAGGTGGCGCTCGGCGCGAACTCGCCGCTGCTGTTCGGCCGCGAGCTGTGGCGCGAGACCCGCATCCCGCTGTTCGAGCAGGCGACCGACACCCGGTCCGAGGAGATAAGAGCACAGGGCGTCCGGCCCCGGGTGTGGTTCGGCGAGCGCTGGATCACCTCGGTCTTCGACCTGTTCGAGGAGAACGTCCGCTACTTCCCCGCGCTGCTGCCGATCTGCGACGACGACGACCCGGAGCAGATCCTGGAGAGCGGCGACACCCCCGAGCTGAGCGAGCTGCGGCTGCACAACGGCACGGTCTACCGCTGGAACCGCCCGATCTACGCGGTCGTGCGGGGGCGCCCGCACCTGCGCGTGGAGAACAGGGTGCTGCCGGCCGGCCCGACCGTGGTGGACACCGTCGCGAACGGCGCGTTCTACTACGGCCTGGTCCGGATGCTGGCCGAGATGGAACGCCCGCTGTGGACGCAGATGTCGTTCAGCGCCGCGGAGGAGAACTTCCACTCCTGCGCCCGCCACGGCATCGCGGCCTCGGTGTTCTGGCCGGGACTCGGCTACGTCCCGGTCTCCGAGCTGGTGCTGCGCCGGCTGCTGCCGCTCGCCCACGAGGGCCTGCAGCGCTGGGGCGTCGCCCAGGACCAGCGCGAACGGCTGCTCGGCGTCATCGAGCAGCGCTGCCTCACCGGCCGCAACGGCGCGACCTGGCAGGTGGAGACGCTGCACGCGCTGGAGGGCGAGGGTCACCTCGACCGGCAGCAGGCGCTGCACGAGATGCTGCGGCGCTACCTCCCGCAGATGCACGAGAACATCCCGGTGCACGAGTGGGAGATCGGCTGACGGCCCTAGAACTGGCCGTCCAGGATGCCGCGCTTGAGCGCCGCCCACTCGGCGGCGCTCAGCGTGACGACCTGCTCGGGCCGGCTGCTGTTGCGCAGATGGACCGCCTCGCCGTCCACGGCGACCTCGGCGCAGGCACCTTCCGCACAGTAACGGCTGCGGCACCAGGTCAAGGAGTGCGGTTGCTCGCTCATGGGGACCTCCCGTCCTCAACTCAGAGTACGGAGATGAATACGGCGAGGGAAGTTCGCAGGGCCGCGCGTGCCGGGTCCGGCACGCACGGCCGCCTGGTTCAGCTCGGGTAATGCCCCGCTCTGATCCCGGCGAGGAAGCCCCGCCATTCCGACCGGGTGAAGCGCAGCTGTGCGCCTTGCCGGTCCTTGCCGTCACGCATCGCGACGAGGTCCCCGTGCGGGGCGACCTCGACGCATGCGCCTTCCGAGCAGAAGCTGCTCCGGACCCACTCCATTGTGGTCTCGGCCATCGTTCTCATCCGTTCTGTTGCGCGCCGCCCTCTGCCGGGCGGCGAGGTCATTGCCGGTCGGCGCGGGTGCGGAGCTGGGCCGCCGTCGCCTCCAGGGCCCGGACCGTCTTCTCCTCGTCGAGCGAGCGCCGCCACAGTTTCTCGAACATCCGGCGGTGGAAGGTGATCTCGGCGGCGCTGTGCTCGATGCTGTCCCGGGTGAACGACTCCCGATAGAGCACGGCGTCATCGGGGTCGTCGTCGCCACCGAGATCGAGCAGGAGAAACGGCCCGAGCTGGCCCAGGATCGCGCCCTCGGTCAGCGGCACGATCCGGATGTGCACGCCCGGCGTCCGGGCGACCCGGGCCACGTCGCCGAACTGCTCGGCCATCACCTCGAAGCCGCCGATCACCCGGTCCAGGATCGACTCGTCCAGGATCACGTAGTGCGAGGACGCCCGCTCGCTCTCCAGGAACTGCCGGCGCCGCTGCATCCGGGCGTCGAAGCGGACGCGGCGCTCGTCCGCGGTGAGGCTCTCGTCGTAGGACCCGATCACGGCCTGGGCGTAGGCCGGAGTCTGGAGGACGCCGGGTATCAGGACCGTCTGGTAGGACCGGACCGCCGTCGCCTCGGCCTCGAACTGCAGCAGCTGGGCATAGGCCGGAGTCAGATGCCTGCGGTACTCGGCCACCGTCCACCAGCGCTGGCGGCGGGAGATCCGGGCCTCCTCGGAGAGCTGCTCGACCTCCTCGGCATCGGTCACGCCGTAGAGGTCGAGCAGGGCGCGCAGGTCGGTGCCGGACACGCTGACGTCGCCGGACTCGATGCGCTGCACCTTGGACATCGACCAGCCGACCCGGTCGGCGACCGCGCTCTGGCTCAGGCCCGTCGCCTCGCGCGCCTTGCGCAGGGCCAGCCGCACCCGCCGCCGCGCGACGGCCGGGGACTCCCCTTGCGCTGCCACGTCGCCCGCCCTCTCCACCGATCGCCACTGTCGCCGCGGATCTGCTGCCACGGACAGTCACCAATTCTGCCGTACGGCTGATTGCCGCACAGCAGAATCGGGACACTATCGCACCGTAGCCGGTGCTGTCTCGCCGATCAGCGCGTGTCCTCGCGGCGTTCGAGGGCGCGGACGAGGCCACGGCAGGCCACTTCGAGATCCCGTCGCGGCATCTCGAGAACGACGATGTCGGAGCCCCGGTAACGGGCCCGGAGCTGCGACGGCGTCCGGGCGCCGCGCATCAGGTGGTCCACGGCCGTCAGCACGAGCGCGGAGACGAGCACCGCCACTACGACGATCAGCGGCCACCCGTCCAGCCGGCGGGCGAGCAGCCCGATGAGGACCACCGAGGTGCCCGCCGCTGTCATGATCCGCTCGGGCGCCGGGCGGGCGTGACAGATGCGCAGGTCGTGCAGGTCGGCGATGACCCAGCTGCGCCATCCGCCCGGGAACCGCTCCTTGACGTGCCGCTCCGTGATGACCACGGTCGGCATCCGGGGGTCGGGCCCCCGATAGAGAACCGTCACATCGCTCACCTCCCTCCCGGCGGGGGTTGCGACGGCCCCGGCGGGAGGAGAAGGATGACTGGGCGGCATGTCCCCTCCCCTCCGCGGGACCGGACGCCCGGAGGCGACGCTCAGGTGGTGCTGAGCGCCGCCTCCTCTCGTCAGCGAACCGCCATTCCTGACACTGCGTTCAGTATGCGGTCCAGACGGACGTAAGAGCTATACCGCAGATTGCGAAAGGCACGTGTCCGCACCGCAGCATCTGCGTAATCGACCTAGCACGCAGCGCAACAGACCGGCGGGTACGGTCCTTTCATGATCAACGAATCGACCACCGACGCGGAGCGCGAGGTCCGGCGGCGGATGGCCGCGCACGAGCTGTACCTGGACGCGGCGCCCGGGCTCGAGAACCTCGAGGAACAGCGCATCGCCGCCAAGGAGCTGGTGCACGACTACAACGCCACCCGGCCGCGGGAGACGGCCGAGCGGGAGCGCCTGCTGCGGGCATTGCTGGGCGCCGTCGGCGAGCACGTGTGGATCGAACCGCCGCTCCGGGTGGCGTACGGGACCAATCTCTTCCTCGGCGATCACGTGTACGTCAACTTCGGGCTGACCGTGGTCGACGACGTCGAGGTGCGGGTCGGCGACCGGGTGATGTTCGCGCCCAACGTCACGATCACCGCCACCGGTCACCCGGTGTACCCGGAGCTGCGCGCGGACGGTACGCAGTTCTCGGCGCCCGTGATCATCGAGGACGACGTGTGGGTCGGCGCGGGCGCGATCATCCTGCCGGGCATCACGATCGGGCGCGGCTCGGTGGTCGGCGCCGGGGCGGTCGTCACCGGTAATGTTCCGCCCGGGGTGGTGGTGGGCGGGGTTCCGGCCCGCGTGCTGCGCCCGATCACCGACGCCGACCGCGAGTTCCTCTACCGCCCGCCCCGCACCCTGAGCTGACGGCGACACCGCCCGCCGTCGCACCCCGCGCCGACGCCGGCACCGCCCGCCGTCGTGCACCCCGAGCTGACGCCGAGACCCCGATGTCGAGGAGCGCCGTGCCCCGGACCATTCCGCCCATCGCCCCGGCCGGCACCCTGGCCGCGCTGGAGCAGCCGGTGCTCGGGCTCGGCGACGCGCGCCTGCGGCCCTGGGAGCCGGCGGACGCGCCCGCGGTCCGCGAGGCCTACACGGACCCGGCCATCCAGCGGTGGCACGTCCGCACCCTGACCGCCGCGGAGGCCGAGGCCTGGGTCGGGCAGTGGCCGGGCAGGTGGGCGCGCGAGACCGGGGCCGGCTGGGCGATCGCGCGGGAACCGGACGGCGTGCTGCTCGGGCAGATCGCGCTGCGCCGGATCGATCTCGAGGAGGGCGACGCGGAGATCTCGTACTGGGTCGTCCCCGCCGCCCGGGGCCGCAAGCTCGCGCCCCGGGCGCTGACCGCGCTCACCGGCTGGGTGTTCGGCACGCTGGGGCTGCACCGGATCGAGGTGCGGCACTCGACGGCCAACGAGCCGTCGTGCCGGGTCGCGGAGAGCGCCGCGTTCCCGTACGAGGGCACGCTGCGCAGCCAGGCCCTGCACGACGACGGCTGGCACGACATGCACGTCCACGCCCGCATCAACGCCGGCTGAGCCGCGCCGCCCGGATCAATCGGCACCGGCCGCCACGGCGACGGTGACGAAGCCGTGCACCGTCTTGGGCACGAGCAGCCGGGCTCCCGGTCCGGCGGCGCGCAGGGCCGCAGCCTCCGCGACGCTGGGAGCGCCGGTCAGCCGTACGGCGTGCGGGGTGCTCATCTCCGCCAGCTCCGCCTCGCGGAAGACCACCAGCGGGACCCCGATCGCGTCGGCGAGCGGCCGGACGATCTCCGCGCGCCGGTCCAGCGTGGCCACAACCCGCACCACGCCGGGCCCGATCGCGGGCAACCCGGGCGCAGGCGCGGCCGAGCCGGAGCCGGCCGAGTTTGAAGCGACCGGGCCCGAGGCGGACAGACCGGGCGCAGACAAGCCGACCGCAGCGAGCCCGGCCCGCGCCGCCTGCAACAGGGCCGCCGGGGAAGCGCCGGACCGGGCGCCGACCCCGAGCGCCCCGACGATCACCGCGCCGGGACGGAGGCGGCGGCCGCGACGAGCCGGCGGGCGATGCCGCGGTCGCCGGCC
>CAKUMG010000075.1 GCA_934667465.1 uncultured Actinoplanes sp.
CAGGAACGCGGGAACCCCGCAGGCCGAGGTCGACCGGTACGCGGCCGGCATCGCCCAGCTCGACGGCACCCGCTGGCTCCGCGTCGACCAGCGGCGGCTCACCGAGGCGGCCCGGGTCGAGGAGCAGAGTTCCCTGGACCACACCGCGCCCGCACCCACCGCCGACCAGCCGGACATCACCGGCGCCACCGCGCTGATCGCCGCGGCGACGACCGCGGAACGCACCGGGGACACCATCACCGGCACCCTGGACGCCACCAGGATCGACGGCGAGCTGCGGCTGGTAATCGACGACCCGGCGAGCTACTACGGCAGGCCGGCCATGTCGATGAGCTACCGGGCCACCCTCGACGGGCAGGGCCGGCTGGCCGGCTTCACCCTCGACCTGCCGGGCGCGCCCGCCTCCCAGGCCCCGGACAGCCGCCCGGAACCACCGCTGGTCATCACCGTCACCCGGTACGACGACGTGGAGGCACCCCGGGCCCCGGCGGGCGCCGAGGCCATCACCGACCTGACGTACGACCTGCTCGCCCGCGACACCGACTGACTAGCGCGCCCCCGGCCGGGCCGGGGGCGCCCCGCCCGGCCATCGATCCCGGTTGTTAGCGCGCGGGCCGGCGCGGGTATGCCGTCGCAATGATCGACTTTCGGGCGGTGCGGGACGGCACCGGGACGCGCGGCCTCGCCCGGCGCGACACCACGTCCCGGGAGCTCATGGACGACCCCGGCTGCGACCCGGTCCGGCTGGAGCGCACGTACCGGCAGTTCGACGCCGTCAACCGGCTCGTCTCGGGCTGGCGGCGCGTCTACCGGCACCGGATCCGGCCGCGCCTGGACGCCCGCCGGCCCACCACTCTGCTGGACATCGGCTTCGGCGGCGGCGACATCTCCCGGGCCCTCGCGCGCTGGGCGGCCCGGGACCGGCTGGTCCTGACGATCACGGCCATCGACCCGGACGAGCGCGCCCTGCGCCACGTACGGGCGCTGCCCCCGGCCGATGTCCGCTTCGAGCAGGCGTCGAGCGCGGACCTGGTGGCCCGGGGCGACCGGTACGACCTGGTGATCTCCAACCACCTGCTGCACCACCTGGACCCCGGCGAGCTCGCCGCGCTGCTGACCGACAGCCGGATCCTGGCCCGGCAGCTGGTCGTCCACAACGACCTGGCCCGGCAGCGCCTGGGCTACGGGCCCTACGCCGTCGCGACCCTGCCGTTCGCGCGCCGGTCGTTCCTGCACCAGGACGGGCTGCTCTCCATCCGCCGCAGCTACCGGCGCGCCGAGTTGCAGGCGGCCGTCCCGCCGGGCTGGCGGGTCGAGCCGATGCTCCCCCAGCGCCTCCTGCTCACCCACGAGGCAACACCCCGATGAACGGCCCCCGCACCCTGATCACCGCCGCAACCGTGAGCTACCTGGGCAACGCCGCCCTCGGCACCGCCGTCGCCCTCGGCGCGATCGACACCCGGCGCCACCGCTGGACCCACCATGCCCTGTACGTGGTCACCGCCACGCTGACGACGGCCGCGCTCGCCGCGTGTGCCGCCGAACGCCGGGCCGCCGGTCTCGCGCTGCTGCCGGCCGCCGGCCCACTCGCCGCCCTGCCCTACGCGGGCGGGCGGCTGCGCCGGCACGCCGCGGTCGCCGGGGCGGCCGCGCCCGCGTACACCCTCGCCCTTGCCCTCGTCTGGAGAGATCGCTGATGGAATTCCTGGACGTCGTCCGCCGCCGCCGGACCACCAACGGGGCCTTTCTGCCCGACCCGGTCTCCGCGGAGCACCAGCGGCTCCTGATGGAGGTCGCCGGGCGAGCCCCGTCGCAGCTCAACAGCCAGCCGTGGCGGTTCGTGATCGTCGAGGAGCGCCCGGTGATCGAGGCCATCGCCCGGATCAGCGGGGAGAGCATGACCACGGCCATGTCCAACGGCACCTTCTTCGAGCGGTACAAGCCGTACTTCCGCTTCAGCAAGGAGGAGATGGAACGCCGCCGCGACGGGATGCTGTTCGACAAGCTGCCCGCGCCGCTGCGCCCGTTCACCGGTCAGGTGTTCACCTCGCGGGGCCAGAAGCTCATGAACGCCATGCGGGTGCCGCAGACCCTCGGCGAGGAGAACCGCAAACTCGTGGCCGGTTCCCCGCTGCTGCTCGGTGTGATGCTCGACCGCTCCGAGTACCGGCCGGGCGAGCTGTCCTCGTTCTACTCCGTGTTCAGCATGGGCGCGGCCATGGAGAACGTGTGGCTGGCCACCGTCGAGCTCGGCATGGGCATCCAGTTCGTCTCGTTCCCGATGGAGGTCCCGGGCCGCTGGGACGAGATCGTGCGGCTCCTCGAGGTGCCTGACGATCTCGAGCTGATGGCCGTCTACCGGCTCGGCTACCTGCCCACCGAGCAGCGGCGGCCGCCGATCGACTGGTCCAGCCACCAGCGCAAGCTGCCCTCGCAGTACGTCTTCCGCGGCACCTGCGCCACCCCGCAGCAAGGCTGGGACTCTACCGGGGAAGAAACACCGGCAACGCCTCCAGACCGCGCATGATGACCCCGGACCGCCAGCTCAGGTCACCCGGCGCAACCCCCAACCGCAGGTCCGGGTACGCCCGCAGCAGCCGGCCGAACGCCACCTGCGCCTCGAGCCGGGCCAGCGGCGCGCCCAGGCAGTAGTGGATCCCGTGCCCGAACGCCAGGTGCGGGTTCTGCTCCCGGTCCAGCCGCAGTTCCCCGCCGCCGGGGAAACGCTGTTCGTCGTGGTTGGCCGACAACAGCGCGACCAGCACCACGTCCCCGGCCGCGATCGGCACGCCACCGATGTCGAGCGCTTCGGTCGCGATGCGGAACGTGGACGTCTCTACCGGCGCCTCGAACCGGAGGAACTCCTCGATCGCACTGGGCAGCAACGCCGGGTCGGCGTGCAGCTGGCCCCACCGGTCCCGGTCGCGCAGCAGCAGGTAGACGCCGTTGCCGATGAGGTTGACGGTGGTCTCGTGCCCGGCGATGAGCAGCAGGAAGACCATCGAGGTCAGCTCGTCCTCGGTCAGGCTGTCACCCTCGTCGCGCACGGCGATCAGCCCGGACAGCAGATCGTCGCCGGGTGTCGTGCGCCGCTCGGCCAGCAGCCGCCGGATGTAGCCGATCATCGCGGTCATCGCCTCGGGCAGCCCTCCCCCGGCCCCCGCACCACCGACGATCGTGTTCGACCACTCCCGGAACGCGTCCCGGTCGGCCGACGGCACCCCCAGCAGCTCGCAGATCACCTGGATGGGCAGCGGGAACGCGAACGCGTCGATCAGGTCCACCTCGCCGCGCCCGGCCATCGCCGCCAGCAACCCGTCGGTGATCTCCTCGATCCGCGGGCGCAACGCCTCGATCCGCCGGGCGGTGAACGCGGCCGACACCAGCCGCCGCAACCGCGTGTGATCCGGCGGGTCGGCGGCCAGCATGTGCCGCCCGAACGCCTCCTGGATGTCGGCGGGCAGCGGGCTGCCGGCACCGGGCCGTTCCGCCTTGGACAACCGCGGGTCGGCGAGCGCCCGGCGTGCCTCCTCGTACCTGGTGACCAGCCACACCGGTAACCCGCCGGGCAGCCGGGTCCGGCGCACCGGCCCCGCGCGCCGCCATTCCGCGTACACCGGGTGCGGGTCCGCCTGAAAACCCGGGTCGGCGTAGTCGTCGAGGATCCGCTGCGTCATGAGCCCTCCCGTACATCGACGTTCATCAACGATTGTATGTCCGCCCAGCCGGTGGCGAACGCGCCGTCGGGCCCGTCGACGACCCGGTGCCCGCCGCAGCGCGACCCCTCGGCGACCACGAAGTCGCCGCCGGGCGCGCGCTCCACCCCGGCGACCGGGTTGTACGGGCCGGGCGTGACCCGCCACAGCTCCAGCCCGCGATAGGTGGCGCTGGGGTACGCGGCGAGCCGGGTCCCGTGGCCGCGCACCCACGAGGCGAGCTGCGGACTGGAGTTGCCGAACCGCATGCCGGAGTCCTTGTCGCTGAGCACGAAAAGATTCACGCCGTGCCCGGGGCGCGTAGCCCCGGGCGGCGGACGGGTCAGGCGCCGGGGCGCACTGTGAACGAGTGCGTCCCGGAGGCGACGGAGTACACGATGTAGGCTCCTTCGACGCGCTGGAACACCGCACGGCTCGAGGCCGCGACCATGCGCTTGTCGGCCGCCGGCGCCCAGACCTCAGCGGTCGTGTTGGCCGGGACGGTGACCGACAGGAAGAACCGGCCGTCCTTCTTCGTCCATGCCGAGCGGGCCCAACCGGCCGGGGTCTCGTACGACCCGCTCGCCCTGGTCAGGTCGCCCACCGGCTTGGGCTTGAAGACCAGCCGGTCGTAGGCCGGGGACCCGGGCGCGGCCTGGATGCCGGCGATGCCCGCGTGGAACCACTCCTCGATCTGGGCCAGAATCATGTGATTCTTGGAGTCGCCGCGGTTCCAGCGCTCGCCGATGGTGGTCATGCCGCCCGGGTTGGCCGGCGTGGATGCCATGAAGTAGCCGTAGCTCGGCTCGTCGTCCTGCTGCAGCACCTCCCACAACACGTCGTCACGATCGCCGTTCATCAGTGCCCGCACGATCGGGCCCATGCCGATGGTGCCGCCGCTGAAGTGCGGCCCGGTGCCGTTCGGGTGGAAGGCATAGATCTGCTCGACCAGAGCGTCGAGCACCTTGCCCTCGCTCCCCGTCGGCACCAGCCCGGCGTCGAGGGCCAGCGCCTGCGCTGTCTGAGGCCCGGCGTAGCGCCCGGTCGAAGCGTCGAAGAAGGCACGGTTGAACGCCGCCTTGATCTCCTCGGCCAGCGCCGCGTACCGGGCCGCGTCGGCGGTGTGCCCGGTGAGCGTGGCGATCCGGGCCATCGACTGGATGGTCAGGTAGTAACCCCACGTGCCGGTGATGCGGCCGGAAACGGGCTCGGCGCTGACCCAGTCGGCCAGGGCGGCGTCGACGTAGTACCCGTCGACCACCTTCTGCCGCTGGATGTAGTCGACGAAGCGCACCAGCCGGTCGTACGAGGCGCTCATCGTGGCGGTGTCGCCGTAGAGTTGGTGCAGGATCGCCGGGACGAGCACGATCGCGTTGCCCCAGTTGATCTCGTCGCCGAAGCGGCCGCTGTAACCCCAGTCGTAGACCGGCGTCTTGAGTGCGACGTTGCCCGCCATCGGGGTGTCGGCGACCGACTGGCCCTCGATCAGGTGCCGCATCGTCGTCCGCATGAAGGCGTTGAGCTGGAAATCGCGGTGGATCGCGCCCATCGGCATCGTGTAGTCGGCCGGGTACGACAGCTTCTCGCGCCCCGGGCAGTCGGTGAACACGCTCATGATGTTCGAGGCGAACGAGTACCGCGACATCGTGTGGATGCGGTTGACACGGGCGTTCGACGACGAGAAGGTGCCCGCGACCGGTGTGTCGGCCTGCAGGCGTACACCGGTGATCAAATTCTTGCCCGGGGTGTAGCCGGCGGGAAGACCGGTGACCTGTACCCACTGCATGCCGAAGTAGTTGAACCGCGGATGCCACGTCTCGGTGCGATCACCCGCGGTGGTGTAGGTGTGGAACAGGTCGGCGCCGCGGGACCCGCCGCCGCCCATCAGCGAGGCCTGGTTGACCGTGCCGTCGGGGTTGAGCGACTCGGCCGGGGCCACCTTGACCGTCGTCCCCGGCGGCAGCCGGTCCGTCTTGAGACGGGGCCAGCCGACGATGTTCTGACCGAAGTCGAAGACCCAGGTCCCAGGTACGGGGTTGGTCACCGCCACCGGTGTGAATTGCTCCTGCGCGACGATCGGTTCGGCGGCGCGGGCGACGAGCTTGGTGGCGAGGTTGGGCGGTGGGGCGATGCCGGCGGCGATCCAGCCGGTCGCGGTGCCGTCGCGGCGCTTCGCGGAGGCGGTCAGGTCGGCATGCGGGGTGTTCCAGCCGGGCTGTTCGCGGCGGGCGTCGTAGTCGGAGCCGGAGTACCAGGCGTCGGTGACCAGCGGGCCGAGTGCCGTACGCCAGGACCGGTCGGTCACGACGGTCTGGGTGCTGCCGTCGCGGTAGCGGATTTCGAGCCGCCCGATGAAGCGCGGGGTGACGGCCGCACCGGCCGAGGCGTCGCTGGCGGCGATGTTGTTGCCCGAACCGGTCACCTTCGCGCCCACCGTGTGGCTCAGCGCGAGCGCAGGCGCAAACGTGATACCGGTGGCGCCGATCGCCGTGATGACGCGGGATTCCAGCCGGTCGCCGCCGCCGCCGGTGTCGATGTTGATCGTCCCGCCGACGTGATAGCCGGTGACAGCACTCAGCTCGACCGTGGTCGCACCCACGGGCGCGTCCGCGGTCAGCGTGCCGGCCCCCTTGACCTGCGATTGCCACCACGAGTAAGGCGAGGTGCGCCCGACAGCCGGGTTGGTGACACTGCGGCGTACGTACGCGGGCCCGTTGCCGAGCTCTACGCCGAGTGCGTTGGCACCGGAGCGCAGAGTGGTGGTGAGGTTGTAGGTGCGGTATTCGCTGGAGAGCTGGTAGTTGGAGTTGCCGGGGGCGAGGACCTCGTCGGTGATCTCGCGGCCGTTGACGGTGGCGTGGTGCAGTCCGACGCCGGAGAGGTAGAGGCGGGCGTCGGCGACCTTCTTGTGTCTCGGCACCGCGAACTGGCGGGCGAAGATCGGCATCGGCTGGTTCTCGGCGCGCTCGGGGTAGTCGATCCAGCGAGCCGCGCCCCAGTCGGCCGGGTCGAGCAGCCCGGCGGTCCACGTGGACGGCTTCGACCATGCGGACTGCTTGCGGTGGGCGTCCCAGACGCGGACGCGCCAGGCGACGGTGTCGCGGGAGCGCAGGTCACGGCCGAAGCGGGTCTGCTGGCTGTCGCCGACGACCTTTCCCGTACGCCAGAGCAGGCGCCCGGAGTTCAGGTCGGCGACGGTGGGGGCCGCCTGAATCTCGTACGCGGTCTGCCGATCGGCGGGGCAGACGCGCTGCCGGCAGTCGTCGGCCTGGCTCATCTGCCAGGCGAGGGTGGGGCGGACGTTGTCGAGACCGAGCGGGGAGTCGTAGCGGCCGTCGACGCTGAGCCGGGTCACGCGGACATCGCTCGACAATCCGGAGTGAGCTCCGGCCGGCACGGCGGCTCCGAGGGTGAGCAGTAATGCTGTCGTCAGGAGGGTCGTAGGTCTTCTGATCGGGGCCATCAGATTTCCTTTTCGTTCGGTGGTGACGAGCGGTGCAGAGGGACAGGCCGGAGTGCGGCACCTATCGGCTCGCGGCACCTCCTTCCCGGTCGAGCCGGCCGGTGCCGGCGATGCGGGCTAAGGCGTGGGCACTGGGCTTGGGGTGGCGGGTGAAGCAGGTGCGGACCTACTCACCCTTCTGGTACTCGGTGTCCATGTTCTTGAGGACCTCGTCCGGCGTGGCCTGGTTGCTGAAGACTTCCTGCAGCCCGCTGAGCATGGTCTGCTGCACCTTGGCGTTGGGCCACAGCTGGTCCATGAACGGCACGGTCTTGTTCTCCTGCACGAAGGTGGTCAGCTGCTCGAGGCCGGGGTCGACGGTGGTGCCGGCATCAGGCAGGGTCGGCAGGCTGCCCTGCTTCTCGTTAAACAGCTTCATGCCCTCGGGCGACATCATGAACGTGATGAACTTCAGCGCCAGCTCCCTGTTCTTGGCCTTGGCGTTGACGCCGTAGCCTGCGCCGGCGGCGGCCGGCATCACGAACGTGGCCGGGTCGTCGGTGGCCGGCAGCGCGGTCATGGTGAACTTGCCGTTCGGGTTCTTGGCCTTGAGCAGGGCAATGATCCAATTGCCCTGCACGATGCCGAGTGTCCTGCCGGTGGCGGCCAGGGTCTGGCTCGCCTCGTAGCTGGTGCCGAGGGGGTTCTGCTGGAAACAGCCGGCCTTGTTCATCTCGGTGTACTTGGCCATCGCCTGGGTCCAGGCCGAACCGGCGAAGGTGGCCTGCCCGCCGGCGAGCTTGTCGTTGAACGCGGGGTCCTGGCGGTAGACGACGTTGGCGGCGAGGGCATAGAGCACGAGCTGGGTGACCCAGTTGTCCTGGATGCCGAGCGCGTAGGCCGGGGTGCCCTTGGCCGCGGCGTCACGGCAGAAGCCGAGCAGTTCGGTCCAGGTCGTCGGGGCCTTGAGGCCCGACTTGGCCAGGGCCTCGTCGTTGTAGACGGCGCCGATGCCGTTGAGCCCGAACAGGGCGTTGTAGGTCTTGCCCTCGTACTGGGCCACCTGCTTGAAGGAGTCCGGGAGCTTGGCCGCCCACGGCTGGTCCGACAGGTCGAGCAGGTAGCCGGGCTTGGCCAGGACGTAGGTGGCGCCGGGGTTGCCGTTGCCGGGCCACACGGTCATCACGTCGGGGGCGGTGCCCGACGCCAGCTGCGTGCGGATCTGAGCCTGGTACTGGTCGGCGCCGCTGGTGGTGAAGTTGACCTTGACGCCGGGGTTGGCTGCTTCGAACGCCTTGATGACGTCCTCGACGGAGCCCTGGTCGACCGAGGCGAGTGTGAGCGTCTTGTTGTCGCCGCCGGTGCCGGAACCGGAGTTGGTGCCGCTGCTGCACGCCGCGGTGAGCAGGACGGCGGTCAGCGCGATGGACAGGCTTCTCTTCATGTGTTCTCCTGCGTTGGAGATCGGTAAGTGGCGGTGAAGGTGAAGCGGCCCGAGGCCAGCCGCACGACAACGCCGTGGGCGGAGGGTTCGGCCGCGACGGGAGCGTCGTCGTGGCGGACGCTGCCGGGGTCAGGGGTGGGGATTTCCAGGACGGCGGTGCTGCCGGGCGGCACGGCAACGCACACGGTGATCTCGTCGCCGTCGAGCCGCCAGCCGCAGGAAACGAGCCCGCGTACGGTTTCCTGCTCGGCCAGGGCCCAGGTGAGCTTCCCGCCGGGTGTGGGCCGCAGCAGCAGCTCCTTGTAGGCGACCGAGCCAGGCGCCTGATCGATGCCGGCCACGCGACCGTAGAGCCAGTCGCCGACGCTGCCCAGGCTGTAGTGGTTGAACGAATTCATCGCGGCCGACTGGAACCCGCCGTGCTCGGTCCAGCCGTCCCAGCGCTCCCAGATCGTGGTGGCGCCGTGGCGGATCGAGTAGCCCCAGGACGGGAACTCCTCCTGGTGCAGCAGGGCGTACGCGAGATCCGCTCGGCCGTGCTCGGTCAGCACCGGGCACAGCAGCGACACCCCGACGAAGCCGGTGGTGAGGCGATCGCCCCGCTGCTCGATGTCGGCGGCCAGGTGCCCCGCCGCGGCCGGAATCAACTCATCCGGTAGCAGACCGAACGCCAGCGCCAGCAGATAGCCGGTCTGGGTGCCGCCCTCGACGGATCCGTCATCCTTGACGTACGCATCGGCGAACGCTGACCGGATCTTGTCGTGCAGGGCCCGGTACTCCTCGGCCTCGACGCGACCGAGGAGCTCTGCGACGTCGGCGACGATCCGCGTGCTGTGCGCGAAGTAGGCGGTCGACAGCACGTCGCGCGGGGTCTCGGCGTCGACCTGCAACCAGTCGCCGTACGAATTGCCGGTTCGTTGACGCCACAGCAGGCCGGGGTTGTGCCGGCGGATGTGCTCGATCCACGCGGCCATGGCGTCGAAGCTGCGCTCGAGGGTGCGCCGGTCGCCGTATGTCTTCCAGAGCAGCCACGGGATGATGACCCCGGCGTCGCCCCAGGCCGGGGCGCCTTCCCGGTCGAGCACCATGATCGGCGCGACGTCGCGGAAGGCCCCGTCGGCGTCCTGCCCGTCGACCACGTCCTTCATCCACCGGGCGAAGAACGCGGACACGTCCGCGTTGCGCGACGCCGTGGGCGCGAACACCTGGGCGTCGGCCAGCCAGCCGAGCCGCTCGTCGCGCTGCGGGCAGTCGGTGGGAACGGCGACGAAGTTGCCACGCTGCCCCCACACGATGTTGGCGTGCAGCTGGTTCACCATCGAGTCGGAGCACTCGAACCGCCCGGTGAACGGGGTGTCGTTGTGCAGCACCCGCGCGCTCACGTCGTCGGCCGTCAGCTCGCCGGGGTAGCCGGTGACCTCGGCGTAGCGAAACCCGTGAAACGTGAAGCGCGGCTCGAACACCTCGTCGCCGCCGGCGCACACGTACGTGTCGGTGGCCGCCGCGCGACGCAGGTTGGCCACGTAGAGCTCGCCGTCATCGAGAACTTCGGCGTGCCGAACGACGATCCGCTGCCCGGGCTCGGCGTCGCGAATCCGCAGCCGTACCCGGCCGGTCAGGTTCTGCCCGAAGTCGACGATCCGGCCGGTCACCGAAACGGCGGGGACCTCCGCTGTGGCCCTGATCGGATGGTCGGGCTCGGCAACCAGCGGTCCGGGATCCCGGTCGAGCACCGCAACCCGCCCGAACGACGGCATCCGGCGGCCGTCGACGAACTCCCCCATCAGCAGATCGGCGGACCGGATCGGTCCGGTCCCCTCCTGCCAGTCCTCTCCGCTGGAAATCACCCGGCGCGAGCCGTCGGCGAAGTCGAGCACCAGCTGGGCCAGGTAGGCCGGGGCGGTGCCGTAGTGGCGCGCGGGCCGGCTCGGATCGAAGCCGACATGTCCGCTCCACCAGCCGTCGGCCACGATCGCGCCGATCTCGTTGGACCCGGCGCGCACCTGGTCGGTGACGTCATACGTCTGGTACTGCAGCCGCCGGTGGTATTCGGTCCAGCCCGGGGCAAGCTCGAGGTCGCCGACCCGCGCGCCGTTCAGGCTGGGCTCGTAGACTCCGCGAGCCGTGGCGTGGAGCCGGGCACGCACCGGCTGCTCGGCCACCTCGAAGGAGTGCCGCAGGTAGAGCGGTGCCGTGGCGGGGTCGGGAAAGGACCGCTCCTCGTCGGTGGGCGGATCGACCAGCGGCAGGCCGACCGGGTCCCGGCCGACCCACACAGCGGTCCAGTCCTCGCGGTGCAGCAGCCCGGTCTCGAACCAGGCTTGCTCGCGGCCGGCCGCCGCGCCGGTCTCGTCCCAGGTCTCGACGCGCCAGTGGTAACGGGTGGCCGACTGCAGAGCTGGGCCGTCCCATGTCACGAGCAGCGTGTCGTTGCCGGCCCGGCGGCCGCTGTCCCAGATGAGCCGGTCGGATTCGTCCAGGTCTGCCGCGCGCAGGGCGGCGGTGATGCGGTAGGCGCTCTGCGCGGCGCCATGGCGGGCGCTGCGCAGTTTCCACGACAGGCGCGGGCGGGGTTCGTCGAGGCCGAGCGGCTCGCTGAGCTGTTCGGTCGTCAGGCCGTACGGTGTCATCCTTTGAGTCCTCCGGCGAAGCCGTTGATGATGCTGCGCTGCAGCGCGAGATAGACCGCCAGGACCGGGACGATGCTGATCAGCAGGGCGGCGAAGATGAGGTTCCAGTCGGAGACGTACTGGCCGACGAAACCTGCCACAGCCACCGGGACGGTCTGCTGGTCGCTGCCGGACAGGTAGAGCAGTGGCGTGAAGAAGTCGTTCCAGACGGCGACCGCATTGAGCACGAGTGCGGTGACCGTGATCGGCTTGAGCATGGGGAAGACGATGTGGCGGAACGTCGCGAGTGGGGCGGCGCCGTCGATCGACGCCGCCTCCTCGAAGTCGCGCGGGAGGGCGCGCAGGAAGCCGACGTACAGGAAGGTCGTGAAGGGCACCTGCAGGCCGGAGTAGAAGAGCACGAGCGACCACACCGAGCCGAGCAGGCCGAGGTCGCGCACGGTCTGGTACAGCGGCAGTGACGCCAGTTGGAACGGCAGGACCAGGCCCAGCATGATCAGCAGGAACGTGGTCCGTGACCAGCGGGCGGCGCTTCTCGCGAGGGGGTACGCGGCCAGTGCGGAGACGGCCAGGACGATGAGCGTGCTGACCGCGGTCACGAGCACGCTGTTGATCAGGGCGCCGCCCAAGCCGGCCTCTTGCCACGCCCCGGTGAAGTTGCCGAACGTCGGGTCGGTGGTCGGGCTGATCGGCGAGGAGGTGTCGGAGGGGTGCCGGATCGCGAGGTTGACCAGCACGTAGACCGGGAAGGCGAAGACGATCCCGACCGCGATCATGACCATTTCGAGGGCGAAGGTGCGTTTCGTGTAGTGGTTCACGAGGCCGCCTTCTCGTTGCGGTTGAGGGCGGTGTACTGGGCGCCGGAGAAGACCGCAACGATGATCGTCAGCACGACGGCCAGGGCGATGCTGTAGCCGAACTCGCCGAGTGTGAAGGCGTCCTTGTAGATCAGCGTCGAGATGGTGTCGGTGGCGTGGCCCGGGCCGCCGCCGGTCAGCGCAAACACCTGGTCGAACAGCTTGATCCCGCCGATGATCGACAACATCAGGTTGATCGTGATCGCGGGCGCCAGCAGCGGCCGCACGATCGACCAGAAGCGGCGAACCGGGCCGGTACCGTCGATGGCAGCCGCCTCGTAGATCTCGCGCGGGATGGACTGCAGGCCGGCCAGAAAGATGACCATGGAGTAGCCGGCGAACTGCCAGACCACGACGACCACGATCATCGAGAGCGCGAGGTCCGGGTCGCCGAGCCAATCCTTCTGCCAGCCGTCCAGGCCGACGGCGCCGAGCAGGCTGTTGACCGCGCCGTCCGGGCCCAGCAGGTTGCGCCACAGATAGGCGGTGACGATCGGCGTGACCACGGCAGGGGCGAACAGCAACACCCGCAGGAAGTTCCTGCTCTTGATCAGGCTGTTGACGCCGAGGGCGAGTAGCAGG
>CAKUMG010000076.1 GCA_934667465.1 uncultured Actinoplanes sp.
GGCCCACGCCGCCGGGCTGCACGACGTCACCGCGGGCTCCAGCACGTGGTGCTTCGCGACGGACGAGGACCGCGCGTGGTGGGGCGGCATGTGGGCCGAGCGCATCCAGAAGTCCGCGATGGCCGGCCAGGCCCTGGCCTCCGGCGCCGCCGACCAGGCCACGCTCGACCGCATCTCCGCGGGCTGGCGACGCTGGTCGGCAGACCCGGACGGCTGGATGTCACTCCTGCACGGCGAGCTCCTCATCCGCGTCTGAGCCCAGCGACACGCGCGGCACTCACGCCGCGCACGTCACCACCACGCGCATCATCACCACGCGCATCACCACCTCCCGTCACCTCCGCAGGCGTCACCACCGCACGCGCCATCCGGCTCAGGCGAGCTTCTCCAGCAACGCGGTGGCGACGGCCGCGGACGACGCGGGGTTCTGCCCGGTGACGAGCCCCCGGTCGACCTGCACGTGCGAGGCCCACGGCGCGCCGGCGACAACCTCGAGACCGGCAGCCTTGAGCCGGTCCTCGAGCAGCCACGGCGCCTTGTCCGCAAGCCCGGCCTGCGTCTCCTCCTCGTTGGTGAAGGCGGTGACGGTGTACCCGGCGAACGCGTTGCCGCCGCTCGCCTCGGTGGCCGCCAGCAACGCGGCCGGGCCGTGGCAGACCACCCCGAGCGGAGTGCCACCCGCGAGCGCCCCGGCCAGCAGCGCGCCGGATGTCGCGTCGACGGCGAGGTCCTCCATCGGGCCGTGCCCACCGGGCACGTACACCGCGGCGTAGTCGGCGAGGTCGACACCGGCCAGGTCGACGGGGTGCTGGAACTCGGGGGCCGTGGCGATGACCTGGCGCAGCCTGGCCGCGTCGTCACCGCCGAGGCTGCCCTCGTCGACCGGGGAGACGACCCCGCCCGGCGTCGCGACGACGACCTCGTGGCCCGCGGCCTTGAACGCCTCGTACGGGACGACGGCCTCCTCGGCCCAGAAGCCGGTCGGGTGCTTCGTGCCGTCCGCGAGGGTCCAGAAGTCGGCGGCGGTCATGACGAACAGAATCGTGGACATGCCTCGACCGTAGGCCGGAGCCGCGCCGACCGGCCACCGGTGATCACCGCCGGAAGCGCGCCCGGGCGTCAGGCGGACTTGGGCTTGTAGGCCCAGTGCCACGGCTCCCGCGGCACGTTCTCCACGAACCCGTACTTCTCGCCGTTCTCGCGCATCCACTTCTGCGCCTTGTTGTTCAGGTCGAGGTCGGTGGCCATGCCCCAGCCGTGCTCGCTGGTGCCGGGCTTGGCCGCGAACCCGCCCTGCGAGTAGAGGCCCTTGCGCCTGACGAGATCGACCTGCTCCTCGTACGGGCGGTAGGAATCGGTGAT
The DNA here is from genome assembly GCA_934667465.1 of uncultured Actinoplanes sp. Classification (GTDB taxonomy): domain Bacteria; phylum Actinomycetota; class Actinomycetes; order Mycobacteriales; family Micromonosporaceae; genus Actinoplanes. The sequence continues at coordinate 1,363 of CAKUMG010000076.1, forward strand.
GCCGATGTGCACACCCTGCGCCTTGGCGTCCTTGATCATCCGGTCGAGCGACTCCGCCGCCGGCGCCCAGAGCTTGTGGCCGGTGTCGCCGACCTTGCCCAGCGCGTTCGCCGGGATCTTGCCGTTGCCGTAGCCGGCCAGCTCGGTCGGGATGCCCTTACTGTTCAGCGAGTAGCTCTTGTTCGCCGCTGCGGCCGGGGGCGCGGACTGCGCACTGATCGCGTTCTGCAGGGTGGAGGCGAACGCGGCTCCGGAGGCGGACGACCCACCGGCCGCGGCACCCGGGGCCGCCGTCGTGCTGCCCGCGGTCTTGGTGACCTGCTGGGTCTGCATAGCGATCATCCGGCTCTGGATGCTGGCGATCCTGTTGTTGACGCCCTCGATCCCCACCGCGATCCCCCGCTTGCTCGGCTTCGGCACCGGGAAAGGCCCGGTCCGGTCCCGTGTCTGTTCGGCGCAACCGGAGGATCGCTGAGTGGCAACCGGAAAGTCACACCGCCAGCGGCAGGTCGATCGTGTGCGCGGTGTGGGCGATCTTGGCCTGCAGGTAGCGCACGTTGGCCGCGGACGCGTGTACGCCCGTCGGCAGCACGTGGCGCACGCCGACGCCGAGACCCCGCAGCTGGGTGGCCTTGTCCGGGTTGTTGGTGAGCAGGTCGGCGGTGGTGACGCCGAGCGTGGTCAGCATCTGCGCCGCGGCGGTGTAGTCGCGTTCGTCGTCGGCGTGCCCGAGCGCCCGGTTCGCCTCGTACGTGTCCATGCCGAGATCCTGCAACGCGTACGCGTCGAGCTTGCTGTAGAGGCCGATCCCCCGGCCCTCCTGGCGCAGGTAGAGCAGCCAGCCGCCGGCCTCGGTGATCCGCTCGGCGGCCTCGCGCAGCTGCGGGCCGCAGTCGCAGCGCTGCGAGCCGAAGACGTCGCCGGTGAGGCACTCGGAGTGTGGTCGCACCAGCGGCACCGCCGCGTTCGCCACGTCGCCGAGGCCGAGCGCGAGGTGCTCCTTGCCGTCGGCGAGGTTGTGGAACGTTACGACCTCGGCGGTGGTGCGGTACCCGTCCGCGAACGCGAGCGGGACGGTGACGCGGCTACGGACGCCCAGCGACATGAGAACTCCTTAAGCACTTGACGCTTCAAGTACGGATCGACCGTACAGCGCACTTGTTAAGGAATCCACGAGCTGAACGTCACAACGGATCAAGAAATCCCGGACGGAATCGTGGCCGGCTCCCGCACGTCGTTGCCCTCGATGCGGTCGCGGACCTCCAGATCGAGCTCCGAGATGCGGTCGCTGCGGTTCGGCAGCAGGTTCGTGACCAGCACCAGGAGACAGCCGATGCCCGCATAGAGGCTGAGCACGAGCAGGTGCCGGTCGAGCGGCGCGGTGGGGAAATACAGGTTGTCCCGGACCGCCTGCACGCCCGCGCCGGTCGGCAGGTTCTCCCCCAGGATCCGGCCGAACGCGGGGAGGAACTCGGGCAGGATGCTGGCTCCCGAGATGACCGTGCCGAACGTGAAGTAGAGGGCACCGAGCAGCGCGCCGCCGGGGCCGAACAGCGACACCGCCCCGGCCGTCGATCCGGTGATCGCGAGCGAGACCAGGGCGAAGATGCCGAACATCCCCCACTGATCGGCGCCGACCCCGACGCCGAACCAGCTCATCGACCAGAGCACCGCGGCCGCGCCGGCCAGCGCATAGACGATCAGCGTCGCCAGGTGGGCCAGTCCGCGCCGCCAGGAGCGGCGGGTACGCGGGATGAGCCGGCCGAGCCCGAGCGACGCGATCGTCCCGCCGAGCGCGAGCGCCTGGGTGAGGAACCCGAGCGAGGCGCCGTTGACGTCGTCGGCGGGCAGCGGCACGACGTCCGTGATCGGCGGCGGCGTGGCCAGCAGCTTCGCCTGGGCGACCGAGATCGTGTCGTTCTCCGCGGCGAGCGCGGCCATCTGCTGCTCGTTCTGCTGCGCGATCACGGTGGTGTAGGTCGAGCGGAGCAGGGCGGCGGCCGTCGAGCCGGCGGCACCCGCGACGTAGAGGTGCGGCTGGACGCCGGTCACGTCGACCCCGCCGTACACGTCCCGGACCTTCATCCCGATCTGCAGCGCCGGGACGGTGTCGTAGAGCTGGACCCGGAACACGTCGTTGCGCTCCAGCAGCTCGATGATCGCGTCCTTCTTCTCCACCGTGGTGACCAGCCCCACCGGGACGTCGTGCGGGGTGGCCTTGTGTCCCATGCCCAAGTAGTAGGCGGTCAGCCCCAGCTGCACCACCGCACCCGCCAGGCACACGACGAGGGCGAAGCGGCGGAACTGGCGCACCGACGTGATGGGAGCGTCCTGGTCGGCCATGCTTCCAGCATCGCGGACATCTCCCGCGCATGCGGACGTTTCACCCCAGCCCGCGTAACGTGACGGGCCCCGCGACGCCACCACGCTCATAACGTGACACAGCCCAGACGACCCCCTCGGCTGTGTGACGTGACACGGTTGGACGGCCGTCCCGGGCGTGTGACGTCACACCACCGAGCAGACCTGGGCATGTGACGTGACACCACCGAGCAGACCCGGCGGTGACGTGACACCGCTCAGAAGGCCGCGTCCGGCCGTAGGTGGTCGTCGACCATGGCGAGCAGCGCCCGGGTCGCGGCGCTGGGAGCGCGCACCGCGGAGGTGGCGACGCCGAGCGCCCAGTCCAGCTCGGCACCGGCCAGCGGCCGCAGGACGACATCGAGCCCCTCCGGCACCGCGAACCGGGGCAGCACGGCGACGCCCAGCCCATGAGCCACGTACGCCGCGCCCGTCGTGATGTCGATGACCTCGAGCGCGACGTGCCGCTCCACCCCCGCGGCGGCAAACGCCCGGTCGACGACGGCGCGGTTGCCGAACCCGGCCGGGAAGTCGACGAACTCCTCGCCCGCCAGGTCGGCGATCGTCACCGCGTCCCGCCCCGCCAGCCGGTGCGCGGCCGGCAGGACAAGTTCCAGGGGCCGCCGGAAGAGCTGCCGCAGCCGTACGCCGTGCGGCACCCGCCCCGGCACCGACACGATCGCGAGGTCGAGGCTTCCGTCGGTGAGCGCATCGACCAGCCCGCCCGAGCCCCGGGTGGAGAGCGTCAGCTGCAGCCGCACCTCCGGATGGGTCCGGTGGAAGGCACCGAGCAGCCCCGGCAGGTCGACGAGCCCGATCGACGACAACGTCCCGATCCGCAGCGTGCCCCGCAGCCCGCCGCGCACCTCGTCCACGGCGTCGCGGGCGGCGCGGGCCGCGTCGAGCGTGGCCGGGGCACGCGGCAGCAGGGCCGCGCCGGCGTCGGTCAGCGCCACCCGCTTCGACGTCCGTTCCAGCAGCGCGGCCCCCAGCTCGCGCTCCAGCGCCTTGATCGACGCGGAGACGCCGGACTGGACCACGTGCAGCCGGGCGGCGGCCCGGGTGAAGCTGCGCTCGTCCGCGACAGCGACGAAGTACTCGAGATGCCGGAGTTCCACGGCGCTGACTATCGCATCCGGTGCTAGTTCCGTGCATCAATCTTCGTTGGTGTTGATGGGTGTAGCGATACACGCTGACGGCATGACCATGACAGCCGCGCCCGCTTCCCCGCGCATCGTCCCGGCTCCCACCGGATCACCCCGGCACGGCGCCGGCTTCTGGCTGATCGCCGCGACGTTCCTGGTCGCGATGGCCTTCTCGACCGTCCCGACGCCGCTCTACCCGATCTACCAGGCCGTGGACGGCTTCTCGCCGGTCACGGTCACCGTCGTCTTCGCCGTGTACGCGGTCGGGGTGGTCACCAGCCTCCTGCTCGCGGGCCACGTCTCGGACTGGGCCGGCCGGCGCCGCGTCCTGATCCCGGCGCTCGGGCTCGAGGCCGCCGCCGCGGTGCTGTTCCTCGCCTGGCCCGCCCTGCCCGGGCTGCTCGTCGCCCGGTTCCTCACCGGCCTGGGCGTCGGCATGATCACGGCAACCGCCACCGCGTACCTGCTCGAACTGCACGCCGCCCACCGCCCGGGCGCCGGCCGCGGCCGGTTCGAGCTGATCTCCGCCCCCGCCAACCTCGGCGGGCTCGGCGCCGGCACGCTGGTCGCCGGCGCGCTCGCCCAGTTCGTCACGGCTCCGCTGCGGACGCCGTACCTCGTCTTCCTGGTTCTCCTGCTGCTCGGCATGGCCGCGGTGGCGCTGTCGCCGGAAACCGTCGCCCGGCCGCACCGGCGCCCGGCCTACCGCCCGCAGCGCATCCGCGTCGCCGCCGCCGACCGCCCCGCGTACGCGGCCTCGGCGCTCGCCGCGTTCACCGCGTTCGCGGTCTTCGGCCTGTTCACCTCGCTCGCCCCGTCGTTCGTGGCCGGCGCGCTGCACCACCCCGGGCGGCTGCTCGCCGGCGTCGTGGTGTTCGTGGTCTTCGGCGCCGCGGCGGCCGCCCAGGCCTCGTCGAACGGCATCGCCCCGGCCCGCCGGCTGCCTCTCGGCCTGGCCGCCCAGGCCACCGGCCTGGTGGTCCTCGGCGCGGGCATGGTGCTGCCGAGCCTGGCCCTGTTCCTGATCGGCGGCGGCGTGGCGGGCGCCGGCGCGGGCCTGCTGTTCAAGTCGGCGGTCGGCACGATCACCGCGACCGCCGCCCCGGAGGTTCGTGGTGAGGCGCTGGCCGGCCTGTTCCTCATCGCCTACCTGGGGCTGATCGGCCCGGCGCTCGGCCTCGGCATCGCCACGCAGTTCGTCACGGCCACCACCGCGATGCTCGGGTTCAGCGCGATCCTGCTCGCCCTGCTGGCCGCGACGGCGACCATTTTCGTGGCCTTTTCCCGAAAGGGATGACCCGGTCCGCGAATCCCGCTCGTCCCGATCGCGCGCGGACGATCCCGCCCGCGCGATCGCGCGATGAGTGAATCGTCACAACGGAAGCGGTTGTCCAGAAAACGCAATCCGGGCGGAATGCAGCGTCCGATGATCTACCAGGCACGACGGCCGCCGCGGCCCTCCGCGCCCGGCGTGACCCCCGACAGTGGACTCTTCCGGCCGACCGCGGGTTTTGGCAGGTGAACCATGTGTCCAGTGAGGACTTTCGCGGCCGTGACAGCTTCATGACCCAGAAAGGCCCGGCCCCGATGCGACGGTTGACGTGCAAGTTGCATACTCATAGTGTCTGATATGTAACGGCGGGTACTTGCTGGGTGCCATTCCCTGCGGCCGCGTCGTCTGCTGTGCTTTTGGTGATCGACCGGCCGCGAGGAGTTCTTGGTGAGTGTCAGGATCGGCATCAACGGATTCGGCCGGATCGGGCGCAGCGTTATGCGTATCGCGGCGGCGGTCCCTTCCGCAGGAATCACCGTGGCCGCCATTAACGACATCGCGGGAGTGGAGCGGAACGCCCACGCCCTGAAACGCGACAGCGTGCGCGGGCGCTTCGCCGGCACCGTCACCACGCTGCCCGGCCGCCTCGTCGTCAACGACGAACCGGTCTGGGCCTTCCAGGAGTCGCAGCCGGGCCGCATCCCCTGGTCCGACGCGGGCGTCGACGTGGTCCTCGAGGCCACCGGGCGGTTCCGTGACGGCGACCTGGCCCGCGCTCACATCACCGGCGGCGGCGCCCGCAAGGTGGTGATCAGCGCCTCCGCCCACCGCCCCGACGCGTTCCTGGTGTGGGGCGCCAACCACGACTCCTACGACCCGGCACGCCACGACGTGGTCTCCCCCGCCTCGTGCGGCGTCAACGCGCTCTCGGTCATGGCGAAGGTGCTGCTCGACCGCTTCGGCCTGCGCAGCGTGCACACCTCCGTCGTACTGGCGACCCAGGGCTGGCAGAAGACCCAGGACACGACCACCGGCACCTCGCGCGACGACCCGCGGCTGGGCCGGGCCACGCAGCAGAGCATCATCCCGCACAACCACGTGTCCGGGGAGCTGGTCAGCACGGTGCTGCCGCGGCTGGGTCACGTCCGCTACAGCTACTACTGCGTGCCCACGCCGATCGGCTCGCTCGCCGAGATCACCGGCTTCACCGACCGCCCGGTCAGCGCCGACGAGGTCAACCGGGCCGTGGCCGACGCGGCGGCGGGCCCGATGCGCGGCCTCATCGACTACGACCCGGACCCCACGGTCTCCATCGACGTGCGCGACAACCCCGCCTCCTGCCTGTTCGACCCCTCCGGTACGCAGACCAGCCCCGACGGCGGCGTGCAGGTCCGCGGCTGGTTCGACAACGAGTGGGGCTTCTCGCACCGCCTCCTCGACCTGGCCCGCCTGCTGGGGAAACGTGAGCCCGTCCCGGCGGGCGCGCGGCTGCACAGCTCGGTGGCATGACCCTCAGTCCCGTCCTGTAGAAAGGGCCGGTGACGACCAGCGACGCCATCCAGACCGCGGCGGACCGCCTGCGCGGCCGCATCCGCACCACGCCGGTGCTCGACACCGGCGACGTGGTCTACAAGCTGGAGCTGGTGCAGCATGCCGGCTCCTTCAAGACCCGCGGCATGTTCAACAAGATCCTGACGGCCGCGGAACAAGGCCTGCCCGAGGCCGGCATCATCGCCGCCTCCGGGGGCAACGCCGGCCTCGCCGCGGCCCACGCCGCCCGGGAACTGGGCGTGCCCGCCGAGATCTACGTGCCCGAGACGTCACCGCAGGTCAAGGTCGCCAAGCTGGCGAAGCTCGGCGCCCGGGTCACCCGCGTCGGCAGCGAATACGCGGAGGCGTACGCGGCAGCCACCGTCCGCGGCGCCGAGACCGGCGCGCTGTTCTGCCACGCCTACGACGACCCGGACATGGTGGCGGGCAACGGCACGCTGGGCCTCGAACTGCTCGGCCAGGCCACGTTCGACACGGTCCTCGTCGCGGTGGGCGGCGGTGGCCTGGTCGCGGGCGTGGCTGTAGCGCTACACGGCAAGGCGAAGGTGGTGGCCGTCGAGCCGGAGGGTTCCCGCGCGCTGCACGCCGCCCTGGCCGCCGGCGAACCCGTGGACGTCCCGGTGGCCGGCGTCGCCGCCGACTCGCTCGGCGCGCGGCGGGTCGGCGCGATCGCGTACGAGACGGCAGTGTCTTTGCAGGTCCCCTCGATCCTGGTCAGCGACCAGGCCATCGTCGAGGCCCGCCGACACCTCTGGGACGACTACCGCCTCGCCGTCGAGCACGGCACGGCGGCGGCCCAGGCGGCGCTGACGTCGGGCGTCTACCGGCCCGTGCCCGGCGAGCGCGTCGCTGTCCTGCTCTGCGGCGCCAACACCGACGTCACGGACCTTGCCTGACCCTCATCGCGCCCTGACCGCCCGGGGCGCCGAGCCCGGGGCGCCGAGCCCGGGGCGCCGAGGACCCGGGCACACGATCCGCTTCGACGCGCGCCGGCCCCGGATTCAGCTGCGGAGGGTCTCGCCGGGGAGGACGCCGTAAACCTCCCGGTAAGCGTTCGCGAACCGCCCCGGATTCGCGAACCCCCACCGCGTCGCGATGACCCCGACGGTGTCGCCGCGGGCCGGGTCGGCGTTCTGCAGGTCCCGGCGGGCAAGATCCAGCCGCGCCCGGCGCAGATAGCCGAGCGGGGTCGTGCCGAGGTGCCTGCGGAAGCCGTACTGCAGGGCACGCGCGCTGGTGCGTGCCGCGGCGGCGATCTCGCCGAGCTGCAGCGGGAGGTGGGCGTGCGTGTCGATGTAGGCCATGGCGCGGCGGATCGTGGCCGGGGTGACGGTGCCGGGACCCGGGACGTGCTGGCGGGTCATGGTCGTGTTCGGGAAGACGTGCAGGGCGGCGGTGGCGACGGTGCGGGCCATGTTCTCGGCGAGGAGCGGGGAACTCATCGGCGCGCCGGGGTCCATGAGGGCTCCGCCGGCGAGGCTGATCAGCGAGCGCCAGTAGCGGTGCATCGCCGCCGAGACCGGAGTGATGTCGTGGAAGCGGACCCCGGCGGCGGAGATGCCGGAGACCTCCTCCACGGCGCGGGTGATCCGGTCGGCCGGGAGCCGCAGGGTGGTCACGTCGAAGCCGTGCATGTCGAAGTCGATCGGCACGCCGAGCGGGTAGAACGCGGTGTCCCCGGCGACGGCGGACGTGGCGGCCAGGCTGCTGGAAATCTGCACGCTGCCGGCGTGCACGACGAAGAACACGTAGTCGTGGAAACCGTCGGTGCTGGTTCCCGCGTAGTCGATGGAGGTGCGCACCCGGTCCGCACCCAGCGCGGGCACGTCATAGGTCAGCGCCGAGAACTGCGCGCCGTTCGTGATCGGCGCGAACCGCGACTTGTTGTCCGCGTACATCCGCCGGATGAACTCGGTGACCTGGGTCTCGTCGTCGGACGCGAACGAGGAACGCAGCACGGGGCCGGGTGACGTCTGCCCTGTCGACATACAGCCTCCCGAGGCGCGGAGGACGGGGTACCAGCAGACAGCTTACGCAACGAAAGACCCTGGAACGAAGCCGTCACACGCACGATGTAGCCGCCGCGCCCGCCGATGCGCAACCCTGGCAGGACGTCAGGTGGAGCCCGGGCTCTACCAGAACGCAGCCCGGACGGGTTCAAGAAGGAGCCCGTCCGGGCGCCTCTGACCGAAGACCGCCGGCAAAGGCGACAAAACCGTCTGCCGTACGGCGTCACGGCCGCAGATATCGCGCCACCGACCTCCCCAGATCCGGCGCGCATGAGCCGATCCCGCGGGCAGTTCCCGGGCCGCGCCCCCGACCACCAGCCGCGACGACATCCGTAGGATGCCGTCCATAGTGCAGCGACCCGAGGGGGATCGGCATGAGCGGGCGCTCCGCGCAGCGAACCCGAGTTCTGGAGCGGCTGGCGGAGATCGTCCTCGCCGTCCGGCGCCCCCACCCGGTGCGGGTCGGAATCGACGGATGCTCCGCGGCGGGGAAGACGACGCTCGCCGACGAGCTGGGTGTGACGTTACGAACGCGGACGCGGCGGGAGATCCTGCGGGTCGGGTTGGACCACTTCAAGAAGGACCGGGCGCTGCGCACGACGTATGCAACCGACTCGGGACAGGAGCACTACCTCGACTCGTGGGACCTTCCGGCGATCCGGGAACGGCTGCTGGAACCCCTCGGACCGGGCGGCGATCGGCGATACGTCACGGCGGTCATGGATCTCTGGGGGCGCGCGAAGGTGGACGTGCCGGCGCAGCGGGCGGCCCGGGACGCCGTACTGATGGTCGACGGGTCTTTTCTGCAGCGTCCCGAGCTCGACGATTGCTGGGACCTGCGGATCTATGTCGACGTCGGGTTCGACACGGTGCTGCGCCGGGGCTCGGAGCGCGATGCGGCGTTCATGGAGTCGTTGCAGGCGGCGCAGCATCGTTACCGGACGAAGTACGTTCCCGGGGAGCGGATGTATGTCGACGCCGTCCGGCCGCGCGAGCGGGCGCAGGTGGTCGTCGACAACGAGGACTTCGACGCCCCGACGCTGAGCGAGCGGTGATCACCGTGCGGTGACCAGCGCCGGTGATCACGCCACCGGCCACCACGCTGCGGATCCAGGCTCGGCAGCAACGGCTCCAGCCGTTCCCACTCCGGATCACTCAGATCACCAGCCACGACATGACAACCATCGATCATGACAACGCGTGATGATCCGTCGGATTGGCTTCAGCCTTGTTCGCCGAGCTCGTCCGCGCCCTCGGCCCGCCTCGCCGGAGTGAGGCCTCAGCGTCTCCGCAGCGGATCATCGGCGGACCCGGGCGCCACCATCCGCTCGTCCTGCACCTCGATCACCTGCCGCGACCGATGCGCCCCCGGGTTCCACATCTCGTCGATCGGCCCCATCAACCGCGCCCCGGCCCCGCTATGCCGGACCCGCCGCGCCAGCCACATCAGGCCGGCCAGCACCGCAACGAAGGCTCCGAAGAAGCCCGCCAACCCGATGACCGCGTCCACCCGTTCACGCTATCCCCCTTGTCGTGTCCTACCGTGCCCTTGGCGCCACCCGGCTCACGGTTTCCGGCAGCGGTCCTTCGGATCGGCCGGAGGAGGAGCAAGCGTGCCGAGGAACCGACCGAGCCCCGGCGGCGCGGCGCGGTGAGCCGGGGCGGCAGCTAGGGGCGGCGGGGCGCTCGGCAAAGGTCGTGAGCGTGGTCGGTAACGGGCCGTCCAGCGTGCCGCGATCAAGAGCCGCCCCGACGTGCTCACCGGCCGCCATGACCGCCGCGACCAGCCCTGTCATGCCGGCATGGTCCCCCAGGATGCGCTCGACCCGCGGCAGCAGCACCGCGGGCCCTTCCCCGCGGGACCGGGCGCCGCGCCCCGGCTCGAACTGCTCGGTCTCCAGCCCGCCGACCACCCGCCGGACGATGTTCATGCCGTCCCCGCCGCGCAGGACCTGCACCAGCTCCGTCCCGGCCGAGAGCCGCGCCAGCAACGACGGGTGGAACGCCACGGCTGCCCGCTCCTCGTAGCAGACCGCCCAGCCCGGAACCGTCCCGCAGCGCAACAGCGACCCGGCCACGGTCACCGGGTGGAGCCGTACGGCTTCCTCGGCGTCCATCACCTCCAGCCGCCCGCCACCGAGCCCGCCCGCCACGACAGCGGGCGTCCGGTCACGGACGAAGGTCAGACAGAAGCCCGGATAGCGGTCCTCTCCCGCCCATGCCCACCGCTCGATGTTCACCCCCGAAAAGGTACCGGGGCCTACTGCAGGCGACATGCCGCACGGCCCGGCGCCGGGCGAGGGGGATGCGCCGGGTGCGCTCCGAGAAGGCGGCCGAACGTCGAACGTCCACAAGGCGTGACACCAACGGGTGATTCTTGTGCGGAGCATCGATCCCGACTAATCAGCTTTATTGCCCGAACCGGGCGAGAGGTGGGCCGGAGCGCTCCACCGACGGGCCGATTCTCCAACCACGGCTACGCGCTCATCACCGTCCGCAATCTACAGCGAGGTTGCACTCCGGGGTCGGCGCGAGACATCCGCCGCACCCATGGTCACGTTTAGCTATATTGACGGCGAAGGTTTCGCCAGATCAATTGTGCACCTTCTTGGCCGGAGTAGCACAGCGTGATCACCCCAAGACACGAAGGACCACCATGCTCACCATCAGTTCCGTTCATGCCATCACGCCTACGGACACCACAGTTCCGGCTGACGACTACCGCGCCGCCCGCAAGTATCTGCGGTACTACCAGCGAGGCTTCTTCGGCCTGGTCGGCGTCGCCACCCTCATCGCGACCATCGCCCTCGTTCTCCCGGAGGACACGTTCTCGATCGATGACTACGTGACCGGCGCCGTAGTCATCGTCGCTCTCGCCGCCTGCTATGCGGTCGCGCCTTATCGCCGCAAGGCCGCCGCCTTCTGC
>CAKUMG010000077.1 GCA_934667465.1 uncultured Actinoplanes sp.
GGCCGTCGCTGACCGCGACCGCCTCGCGCAGCTCCTCACGCAGCGTGGCGGCGTCGCGCGGGGCGGCGATCCGCAGCCCGGGCACCACGCCGAAGACGCTCATGTCCCAGATGCCGTAGTGGCTCGGCCCGTCGGGACCGGTGACGCCGGCCCGGTCGAGCACGAACGTGACCGGCAGCTCGTGCATCGCCACGTCGAGCAGCACCTGGTCGAACGCGCGGTTGAGGAACGTGGCGTAGACGGCGACGACCGGGTGCAGCCCGCCCATCGCGAGGCCCGCCGCCGAGGTGGCCGCGTGCTGCTCGGCGATGCCGACGTCGTAGACCCGCTCCGGGTGCTTCTTCGCGAGCGCGGCGATGCCCGTCGGCTCGGCCATCGCGGCCGTGATGCCGACCACGTCGGGCCGCTCGTCGGCGATCTTCACCAGCTCCTCGGCGAAGACGTGCGTCCACTTCACCGTGGGCGCGGCGAGCAGCTTGCCGGTCTCGACGCTGAAGGCGCTGCCGGGGCCGTGCAGGCAGTCCGCCTCGTCGTCCTCGGCCGGGCGGAAGCCGTAGCCCTTGCGTGTCACCGCATGCACGATGACCGGCGCGTTGAAGCCCTTGGCCCGGCGCAGCGCCGACTCCATGGCCTCGGTGTCGTGGCCGTCGACCGGCCCGAGATATTTGATGCCCAGGTCCTCGAACATCGGCTGCGGGCTGACCGCGTCCTTGATGCCGCGCTTGACCGCGTGGAGCACCTCGTAGGCCGGCTTGCCCACCACCGGCGTCGAGCCCAGAGCATTCTTGACCAGGTCGAGCACGCGCTCGTAGCCCGGGTTGAGGCGCAGCGTGGAGAGGTGGTCGGCGAGGCCGCCGATCGTCGGGGCGTAGGACCGGCCGTTGTCGTTGACGACGATGACCAGCCTGTTCTTCGCGGCGGCGATGTTGTTGAGCGCCTCCCAGCACATGCCGCCGGTCAGGGCGCCGTCGCCGACGACCGCCACGACGTGCCGGTCCTCCTGCCGCAGGGCGAACGCCTTGGAGATGCCGTCGGCGTAGGACAGGGCGGTCGAGGCGTGCGAGTTCTCGATGAGGTCGTGCTCGCTCTCCGCCCGGCTCGGATAGCCGGAGAGGCCACCGCGCTGGCGGAGCAGGTCGAAGCCCTCCTGCCGGCCCGTCACCATCTTGTGCACGTATGCCTGGTGGCCGGTGTCGAAGAGGATCCGGTCGCGCGGGGAGTCGAAGACCCGGTGCAGCGCGAGGGTGGTCTCCACCACGCCGAGGTTGGGCCCGAGGTGACCGCCGGTGCGCGACACCTTGGCCACCAGGAAGTCCCGGATCTCCGCGGCGAGCAGGGTGAGCTGCTCGGGGCTCAGACGCTTGAGGTCGCCGGGCGACGTGATGCCGCCGAGGATGCCGGTCGTCGTCTGATCACTGCGCTCGCTCATGAGGCCGAAGTCTATCGGCGTCACGCCCGTCCGCACCTCGCGCCAACGGCCGGATCCGCATCCTCCACAGAACCTGCACACTAAGAACGGGTGATCAGCGCCACACACTCGATGTGCTGGGTCATCGGGAAACAGTCGAAAGCCCGCAGCTCCCCCAGCTGCCACCCCAGCGACCGGAACGTCTTGAGGTCCCGGGCGAGAGCTGCGGGATCGCAAGCGACGTACGCCACAGCCCGCGGGCCGGCCCCGGCCACGGCCCGCACCACCTTCGACCCCGCGCCGGTCCGCGGAGGATCCAGCACCACCAGGTCGACCGGGCCGGTGACCCGCCGCCGGGCCAGCGCCGCCTCCACCTTCGCCGCGACGACCTCCACGCCGGTCAGGTCGGCCAGGTTGCGACGGGCCGCGGCTACGCCCCCCGGCGCCGACTCCACCACGATGGTCCGAGCCTTCGTCCGCGAGGCGAGCGCGGCGGCGAACAGGCCCGCCCCGCCGTAGAGGTCCCAGGAGGTCTCCCCCGGCTGCGGGTCCAGCAGCTCGAGCACCGTGCCGACCAGCGTGTCGGCGGCCGCGGGGTGGATCTGCCAGAAGCCCTCGGCCGGCACGTGCCACTCCCGGCCGCCGGCGCGCTCGACGACCTCCGGGCCACCCGCGCCGCCCTGGACCTCGTCGAGCAGATCGGTCAGGCCGTCGCCCGTACGGCGGGTGATGACCTCGACGTCACCGCCCGTGGAGGCGACCGCTTCCACCGAGGAGGCCGAGGGCCAGGCGCGCGCGGTCACGTCGAGCGCCTGGATCGACGGGTGCGCGATCCGGCAGCGGTCCACCGGCACCACCTCGTGCGAGCGGTGCTTGAGCAGGCCCGGCCGGTCCGCGGCGTCCACCGCGTAGCGCACCCGGGAGCGCCAGCCCAGCGGTCCGCCCGGCAGCGGCTGCACCGTGACGTCGACCTCGGAGGCGCTGAAACCACCGATCCGGACCAGCAGGTCCCGTACGACATCGGTCTTCCAGCCCAGCTGCGCGGCCGGGGCGACGTGCTGCAGGTCGCACCCCCCGCACAGCCCGGGCGCGGCCCAGGGGCACGGCGGCTCCACCCGGTCGGCGGAGGCCTCGTGAACGAGAACGGCGTCGCCGCGCAGGTAGCCCTTGTGCAGCTCGGTCAGCTCGACCGTGACCCGCTCCCCCGGCAGCGCGTGCCGCACGAAGACCACCCGGCCGTGCTCGCCGCCGATCCGCGCCACGCAGTGCCCGCCGTGCGCGGGAGCACCCACCGTGACCTCGACCCGGTCACCCTCGACGTATTCGTCGCTCAACGTCACTTCTCCTCCGCAGCCGGCCGTTCATCATCCTCCGGCGGCGACGACGGCGGCGCGGCGGGCGCGGGCACCCTGGTCCGCGGGCCGCGCGCCGGGGCCCGGGTCAGGCCCGCATCGAGCCGGTCCAGGTCGCGGTCCTGGCTCGAGCGCAGCTGCCACGGCACGCTGGTGACCATGACGCCCGGCTCGAACAGCAGCCGGCCCTTGATCCGCAGCGCGCTCTGGTTGTGCAGCAGGTTCTCCCACCAGCGGCCCACGACGTACTCGGGGACGAAGACGGTCACCACGTCGCGCGGCGACCCCCGGCGGACGCCCTTGACGAAGTCGATGATCGGGCGGCTGATCTCCCGGTAGGGCGAGTCGACGACGGTCAGCGACACCGGGATCTGCCGCCGCTCCCAGTCCGCCTGGATCCGGCGGGTGTCCTTGTCGTCCACGTTGACCGTCACCGCGGTCAGCGTGTCCGGCCGGGTCGCCTGGGCGTAGGCCAGCGCCCGCAGGGTCGGCATGTGCACCTTGCTGACCAGCACGATGGCGTGGTTGCGCGACGGCAGGATCGGGCGCTCGTCGGTGGGCTGCAGCTCCTCCGCGACCCGGGTGTAGTGCCGGCGGATGGCCAGCATGAGCGCGTAGATGACCACCATGGCGGCGATCGCGATCCACGCGCCGAGCAGGAACTTCGTGATCAGCACGACGATCAGCACCGCGCCGGTCATGGTCACGCCGACGGTGTTGATGGCCCGGGACCGGAGCATCTGGCGGCGGCGGGCCGGGTCGCGCTGCGTACGGAGCAGGCGGTTCCAGTGCCGGATCATGCCCGCCTGCGACAGCGTGAACGACACGAAGACGCCCACGATGTAGAGCTGGATCAGCTTGGTGACCTCGGCGTCGAACGCGATGATCAGCACCATCGCGGCGACGGCGAGGAAGAGGATGCCGTTGCTGAACGCGAGCCGGTCGCCGCGGGTGTGCAGCTGCCGGGGCAGGTAGCGGTCCTGGGCCAGGATCGAGCCGAGCACCGGGAAGCCGTTGAAGGCGGTGTTCGCGGCGAGGAAGAGGATCAGGGCGGTCACCGCGCCGAGCACGATCAGCAGGAAGCCCTGGCCGAAGACCGTCTCGCCGAGCTGGGTCACCACGGTCTTCTGCACGTAGTCGGGCGGCCCGCTGACGATCTGCGAGGCGTCCTCGACGAACTGCAGCCCGGTGGCCTGCGCCAGCATGATGATGCCGACCAGCATCGTCAGCGCCAGCCCGCCGAGCAGCAGCAGCGTGGTCGCCGCGTTCTTGCTCTTCGGCGCCTTGAAGGCGGGCACGCCGTTGGAGATGGCCTCGACGCCGGTCAGCGCCGCACAGCCCGAGGAGAAGGTGCGCAGCAGCAGGAAGACGAAGGCGAAGCTGCTCAGATGCTCCTCCTCGGCGTGGATCTCCAGCCCGGCGCTGGGCGCCCGGAGGTCCTCACCGAGCACGAACACCCGGACCAGCCCGGTCACGATCATGATCAGGATGACGAGGATGAACGCGTACGTGGGGATCGCGAACGCCGTCCCCGACTCGCGCAGGCCCCGCAGGTTGAGCGCGGTCAGCACGATGACGGCGATCAGCGCGATCAGCAGCTTGTGCTCGGCGACGAACGGGATCACCGAGCCCAGGTTCGTGACGCCGGAGCTGACCGACACCGCGACCGTGAGGATGTAGTCGACGAGCAGCGCGCTCGCCACCGCCACGCCGAACCGCGGCCCGAGGTTGACCGTGGCCACCTCGTAGTCGCCGCCGCCGGACGGGTAGGCGTGCACGTTCTGCCGGTAGCTGGCGACCACCGTGACCATTACGACCGCGACCGCGAGCGTGATCCACGGGGAGAACATGTAGGCCGTGGCCCCCGCGATGGAGAGCGTCAGCAGGATCTCGTCGGGAGCGTAGGCGACGCTGGAGAGCGCATCCGACGCGAAGACGGGCAAGGCGATCCGCTTGGGCAGCAACTGGTGCTGCAGCTTGTCGGAGCGGAAGGGCCTGCCCAGCAGCAACCGCTTCGCCAGAGACGTCGAACTCGACACAAGCTCCAAGCGTACGGTCGAAGCCGCGACGCCGCCGGGCGCCCCGGGCACCACGGGCCGCGACGACGTGGCACCCTCATCGGGGAACACGCGCATACAGCGGGAAGGCACACATCTTGCACGTCGTGATCATGGGCTGCGGGCGGCTCGGCTCGACGCTCGCCCACAAGCTCGACGCCCAGGGCCACACGGTCTCGGTCATCGACCAGAACGCGGACGCCTTCCGCCGCCTCGGCGCGGAGTTCGCCGGCACCACGGTCACCGGCATCGGCTTCGACCGCGAGGTGCTCCGCGAGGCCGGCATCGAGCGCGCCGACGCGTTCGCGGCCGTCTCCAGCGGCGACAACTCCAACATCATCTCGGCCCGCCTGGCCCGCGAGAACTACGGCGTGGCCCGCGTGGTCGCCCGCATCTACGACGCCCGCCGCGCCCAGGTCTACGAGCGCCTCGGCATCCCCACGGTCGCGACGATCCGCTGGGCCGCCGACCGCATGGTCCGCCACCTGGTCCCCGAGGGCACCGTGGAGGTGTTCCGCGACCCGACGAGCGCCGTCTCGATCGTCGAGGCGCCGCTCAACCCGGACTGGGTGGGCCGCCCCGTGCGGGCGCTCGAGGACGCCAGCGGGGCGCGCGTCGCGTACCTCATGCGCTTCGGCATCGGCTCGCTCACCACGGCCTCGACCGTCCTGCAGGACGGTGACCAGGTGTTCGTCCTGGTCACCGACGACATCGTCGACCAGGTCCTCGCGGTCGCCGCCGGCACCGAGGGAGGCCGCTGACATGCGCATCGCCATCGCGGGAGCCGGCAACGTCGGCCGGTCCATCGCCCAGGAGCTGATCGGCAACGGCCACGAGGTCATGCGCCCCGAGCGCGTGCCCGAGGCCGAATGGGTCCTCGCCGACGCGTGCGAGCTCAGCAGCCTCGAGGAGGCGGACCTGGCGGGCTGCGACGTGGTGATCGCCGCCACCGGCGACGACAAGGCCAACCTGGTCTGCTCCCTGCTCGCCAAGACCGAGTTCGCGGTCGGCCGGGTGGTCGCCCGGATCAACCGCGCCGAGAACGAATGGCTCTTCACCGAGCAGTGGGGCGTCGACGTCTCGGTCAGCAAGCCGCGGCTGATGGCCGCGCTGGTCGAGGAGGCGGTCACGGTCGGCGACCTGGTCCGGCTGATGACTTTCCGCCAGGGCGAGGCCAACCTGGTCGAGATCACCCTGCCGCCGACGGCACCCTACGTCGGCGAACCGGTCCGCAGCGTCCCGATGCCCCGCGACTCGGCCCTGGTCGCCATCCTGCGCGGCAAGCGCGTCGTCGTACCCACCCCCGACGACCCGCTCGAGGTGGGGGACGAGCTGATCTTCATCTGCATCGCCGAGGTCGAGGACGAGGTGCGCGCCGTCGTCCTCGGCAAGACGAACGACCTGGGCTAGCCGTCAGCGGCTCCCCCTACGCCGCGTCCCGCGCCTGCCGATTGAGAACGGATACCCAGCCGGGCGACACCTGCAGCAGCTCCGCCACCTCACGAACACCGAGACCACGACGGGTCAGCTCCCGCGCAGCTTCCCGGGCTTCCCGCTCGGCCGTGGCCTTGGCGGCATCCGCCCGTCCCCTCGCGGCGGCTACGGCCTCGGCCAAGTTCCCCTCGTCGCCCTGCACCCGGACGGCGATGTCGAACGAATCTTCGGGGACTTCCAGCAGGAGAGAAATGACTTCCCGGCCATCGGTTCCACGTCTGTCAGGCGGCGTGCCTGGGAAAAGCCGCCCTCCACGCCCGGAATCTCGATCCACCAGAACTTCCGGCTTCGCCCGGTGACAACCTCGTACGTCTCCACTGTCATGCCTCGATTCCCACAGTCGCCAGAATGCTGCGTGCGGTTCGTTCGTTGATTTCCCGGTCGCGGGGAACGGAGACGAGCCGCCCGCCGTAGCGGTACACCGTGTGACTTCCGCCCTCGCGGACAATCTCGAACGAAACGCCGGCGGTTCGTGCCGCCTTGACGAGTCTTCTGAGGAGGTCAACCCTCTTCATCGTATTCGTTTAGCGCGCTGAACAAAGAACGCCCAGTCAACTAAATGACAGTCATGAGCCATGGATGACAGGCCCGGGTGGTGCGCATTCCGGTGCCCGGGAGTGGGGGGTGCCCGGGTCAGGGGCGGGTGCGGGTCTCGCCGACGGCCGGGTCGGTGGTGGGGGTAACGGGGGACGCGGCGGCTTCGGCGGCTTGGGCGGCGGTGACGCGGTGGACGGCCCAGGCGGTGAAGGCGAACGTGGCCGCGTAGATGGGCCAGCTGATCAGGATGCGCACGATGCCGATGGCGTTGGCGTTGTCGGCGAGGTAGAGGCCGAACTGGACCCCCGCGCGGACGAACAGGGACGCCGCCCAGACCAGCGTGAGCCACTGGAACGTATGGAAGAGGCGCTTGTTGTCGAACCAGTCGTGCTTGCCGCCGTTGGCGAGCACGCCCCACACGTAGCCGATGATGGGGCGGCGGATCGCGACCGAAATGATCAGGGCGACCACCTGGGCGAAGGTGAGCAGGATGCCGGGCAGGTAGAAGTTCTTGGCGTCGCCGGTGCGCCAGGCCAGCCAGGCGCCGATCGCGATGCCGAAGATGCCGTTGACCGCGTGCCGGACCGGCTGCTTGCGGGCGAGCCGGTAGGCGCCGATCGCCACGGCCGAGCCGACGCTGCCGCCGATCGCCCAGTAGAGCGCGGTCTTCTTCTCCAGGCCGAGGACGGTGTCGCCCAGCAGCACGTTGAGCAGCACGAAGGCGAGCACCGGGATGCTCGACTCGATGAGGCCGCGGACCCCGCCGAGCTGCTCGGAGATCTGGACGCTCATCGAGGGGAGCGGTTCCTCCTCCTCGACCGCACGCTTCTTGTGCATGTCGAGCTCCTCGACGACCTCCTCCGCGATCTCGTCGGCGACCTTGTCGGCGATCCCGTCGACTTCGTGGGCGGCGTGACGGGGCTCGCTGCCGGCTGTCACCGGGGCGCCTCCAGCTCGTAGTACGGGTTGTAGATGACCTTGCGATCGTCGCGGACGGCCATCCGGCCGCGCGCGGTCAGCTGGCGTCCCGGCTCGATGCCGGCGATCGAGCGCCGGCCCAGGAACACGAGCGTGACCACGTCGCTGCCGTCGTAGAGGTCGGCCTCCAGCGTCGGCAGGTTGGTCCGCGGAGTGTATGCCACCGTGCGCAGCCGTCCCGACACCGAGACGACCTGGCCGCGGCGGCACTGGCCGGCGAGCTGCGCGCCGCACTTGGCGCTGTCGCGCTGGAGCTCCTCGGCGTCCAGCTCCTCCTCGGAGGCGGTCAGCCGCTGCAGGAACCGGCGGATGGCGGTGGTGCGCTCATCGGTCCTCATGACCCGTGACACCTCTGTTCGGCGAGCCGAATATTTCTACCGGCGGGCGGTGAAGCCCACGGTACGCCGCGCATGCCCGCGTGATCCATGTCACGCGGGCAACGATCGCGCTCAGTTGCGGGAGACGTCCGGCGGGGTCGGGTCGTCGTGGACGTGCTGGTGCGGGTGGTCGTGCGCGTGCTGCTCCGCCGCCTCGGACATCTCGCGCGGCAGGCGCAGCGGGAGCTCCTCGAGCACCGGCCGGGGCTCGTTGTCCCGGACCACGACCACGCCGCGCAGGCAATCCCACAGCACCGGGTCGTTCTCCGGGGCGATGGCGGCCGGGCCCTGGAACTGGGCGCGCAGCATCCACCGCGGCCCGTCCACCCCGACGAAGCGCAGGTCGACCACGCCCTCCGGGGTGGGCAGCCGGACCGCCAGCTCGCCGCCCCACGGGCCCTGCAGCTCCTGCGGGTCGGCGCCCTGCGACTTCAGCGCCGTGGCCAGCTCGCCGCGCGGCTCGTCCCAGATGCCCTCGGTGCGCGGCGCCGCGAACACGTCGAGCTTGAGCGCGCTCTCCCCGTGCACCAGGACGACCTGCTGGACACCGCCGTCCGGCGCGGCCTGCACCCGCACCTCGACGCCCTCGAGCGCCGGGATGAGCATGCTGCCGAGGTCGAGGCGCTGGACCCCGTCGGGCGCATGAGCGGCGTCCCAGGGGCCGTAGTCACGCTCCGGCAGGTCGCCCATGCTGCGGGCGAGCGCCGACGACTGAGGGGCGTCGTCCGCACGGACGTGCCGCGGGCCTCCGCGCTTGCGGGAGAACATCTGCTTGCCACCTCTCGAGATCAGGACTGCAGGGCGGCGTGCCCGCCCGTGGAGCCGTGCCCGCCGGCGCCCCGCGCGGTGCCGGACAGGTCGTCGACGACGTGGAAGACCGCCCGCTCGACCCGCTGGACCACCAGCTGGGCGATCCGGTCGCCGCGGGCGATCGTGACCTTGTTCGCCGGATCGTGGTTGATCAGGACGACCAGGATCTCGCCCCGGTAACCGGCGTCGACCGTACCGGGCGCGTTGAGCACCGTCACACCCAGACGGGCCGCGAGCCCCGAACGGGGGTGCACGAGGCCGACGTAGCCGTCCGGGATCGCGACGGCCAGCCCGGTCCGCACCGGCGCCCGCTCGCCGGGGGCCAGCGTGACGCCCTCGGCCGCGTACAGGTCGGCGCCCGCGTCGCCGGGGTGCGCGTATGCGGGCACGGGCAGGTCGGGGTCGAGCAGGCGGACCTGGATGTCCAAGGCGGGGATCCTCACGTGGGGCACGGGTGCGGGGGCAGCGTCGCCATCCTGCACCCTGCCATCCTGCCGTGGCCGGGCCCGGAGGCGCGCCGTACGCTTCCCAGCGTGACACCCGAGCCGCCGACCCGCACCACGGCCCCCGCCGCGTATGCCGAGCGACTGGGCGTGCCCTGGTGGATGTGGCCCATCTTCCTGGGCTTCGGCCTGCTGCTCGCGTTCGAGGTCTGGATGGGCTACGCGGGCGTCCGCGCCTGGCTCCCGTTCGTGCTCTTCGTGCCGCTGTTCCTGGTGGGCCCGTGGTGGCTCGGGCGCATCCGGGTCGCGGTGACGGGCGACGAGTTCCAGGTCGACGACGCCCGGCTGCCGCTCTCGGCGATCGCCGACGTGGTGGCCCTGGACGCCGACGGCAAGCGCGAGGTGCTGGGCGTGGGCTCGCACCCGCTGGCCTTCGTCGTGCAGCGCCCGTGGATCACCGGCGCCGTCCAGGTGGTGCTCGACGACCCGGCCGACCCGACGCCGTTCTGGGTGGTCAGCACGCGCCGGCCGGTCGAGCTGGCGACGGCCCTGCTGGCCGCGAAGCGCGCCTGAGCTCACTTCCCGATCTTCGGCCGCTTCACGTCGCCGTCGATGACGGGCCGCTTCTTCTTGAGGTCCTTGACGACCTCCTCGCCGACCGATCGGGTCGCGCGCCGGTTGAGATAGCCGGCCACCGCGGCGCCGGTCAGCATCGGCCCCAAACTTGTCAGATGGCGCCCGAAACGACGTAACAGGGCACCCTGGAGCTCCTTGCGCGCGGCCGTGCCGAGCACCGCCGCCAGGCCCACGCCCGGCACGAGCGGGTTGACCCCGCGCCGGCCCGACCAGGCCTGCACCAGCCGCACCGCCTTCTGCCCCGGCGGGCCCTCCACCGGCTGCCGGTAGACCTCGTGCAGCTCGCCGATCAGCTTGAGCTCGACGGCGACCACGGCCACCGTCTCGGCGGCCAGCAGCACCGGCGCGCTAAGCAGCGTCGGCGTGACCACCCATTCGACGGACGCGACGCCACCACCGGCGGCACCCACCCCCGCCGTGGCCCGCGAGGCGTTGCGGATCAGCCGCTCGGCCAGCTCGTCGCCGTCCAGCCCCTCGAAGTGGGCCTGCAGCGTCTTCAGATCGCGCACCGGGACGTGCGGCGCCACGTCGGTGACCACGTCCGCCATCCATCGCATCGCCGCCCGCGGCCGGAACATCTGACCCAGCCCCCGGCGGCGCACGTCACCGACCAGGCGGGCGAGCAGGTGCCGCCGCTTGTCGGGCGCGAGGTCGTCGGCGGTCAGCTCGGCCACGGTCTCGCCGATGGCGGCGTCCGCGGCGGCGCGCTCCGCCGTCGTGCCCGGCCTGACGGCCAGGTCCTTCCCCGTGTTTCCGGCCGGGCCCGTCCCCATGTCGGAGCCCGGCCCCGTGTCGCGATCCGGCGTCCCTGCCGGATCGTCGTGTCCTGCGCGGTCGACCTCGATGAGCTCAGGCCCCCGTGTTGCGGCCGATGCCGAATCCTCGTCTGGGCGGCTCATGTGGTCGACCTCCCCCTTCGTTCGCCGTCGATGACTCCTTACCCACTGAACCAGCGGGACACACGAGTCACCCGGCTCCGCGCGCTCCTGAACGAACCGCTGTCACGGTGCGCGCCGGACGCACGTCGCCCGACCGTCGGCGACGGCCGGGTCCCACGCTGCTCGCGAGGGCGCCGGTCAGACGCACTCGCGGCAGATCAGATCCCCGTTGCGTTCGGTCGCCAGCTGGCTGCGGTGGTGCACCAGGAAGCAGCGGGCGCAGCGGAACTCGTCGGTCTGCATCGGCAGGACCTTGACGGTCAGCTCCTCGTCGGCGAGGTCGGCACCGGGGAGCTCGAAACTCTCCGCCACCTCGACCTCGTCGACGTCCACTGCCCCCGACTGCGAGTCGGCGCGGCGGGCCTTGAGCTCCTCAAGGCTGTCCTCGCCGAGGTCGACCTCATCGCGACGCGGGGCGTCGTAGTCGGTGGCCATCGGTCTTCACTCTCCTGTATCGATGTGTCACTTGGCGTAAGTAACGCCCGCGACGACGTTTGGGTTCCCGTTCTGCCGGACTTTTCTCCCCAGCCGGTCGGCGGGGGACGACCGATCGCCCCGGTGGCCCCCGCCGCCTCGTGAAACTGCCCCGGCAGAGGCGGCACGTTACCGTCATCGCGGGATCGTTGTACGCCCGCGGGCAGCCAATTGTTCCCGATGTGACTGAGGCGACATCAAAGTAGGGGTAGGAGCCCGTGGATCATCGTCGCCGCGCCGGAAGGATTCCCTCTTTCCGCGCGGTACCCGCACAGACGCTAACCTCACCCGTGAGCCGCGTCCGTCGCCACGGACCCCAACCCCGGGAGTGCCTGTCCCATGAGCTTTGCGCGCGTCCGAGCCCTCGTGGTCGTCGGCGTCCTCGCCGTCGCCGCCATGGTCTTCGTCGTGGTCGCGCTGGTCCGCGACACCCAGGGTGATGCCGTCGCGGGCGGGGGCTGCCCCGAGGGTTCCGTGCTCGCGGACATCTCGCTGCCCGACGACCCCGACGAGGTGACCGTCAAGGTCTTCAACGGCACCGACCAGCCGGGCCTCGCCGACAACGTCTCCAACGAGTTCAAGAACCGCCGCTTCCAGACGTCGAAGCCGGGCGAGGAGAAGAAGAAGGTCGAGGGCGTCGCGATCCTGCGCTACGGCCCCGAGGCGGTCGGCTCCGCGTGGCTGCTGCGGGCCTACTTCCTCAACCAGGCCGAGCCGCAGTACAACGCCAAGCGCAAGGGCGCGGTCGTCGACGTCGTCATCGGCGGCCAGTTCCAGCAGCTCGCCACGACCACCGAGGTCAACCAGTCGCTGGTCGAGCTGAGCGAGCCGCAGCTGCCGCCGGGCGCCTGCCCCGCTCCGGCCAAGAAGGACAATTGATCCGTACTGGTGCACCCGGCCGGACCCCGGCACCGAGAACGGCCCCGCGGACTGCGGGGCCGTTCGTCGTTCCAGGGTCGTCCCCGCGGTGCCACGTCGCGTGCTCCGCGGCCCCGCGGGTTTTGCTCCGCGGCCGAGCATCACGACTCGGCCGCGAACCGGTCACGGGCCGGCGGCGGCGAGGTCACGGCTGACCTGCCGAACTGATCACGGCCCGGCCGCGACCCCGGCCCGCC
>CAKUMG010000078.1 GCA_934667465.1 uncultured Actinoplanes sp.
TCCCGCACCCCGCCTGGCCTGCTGACCTGCGTCTGAGTGGGCCGCCAGGGACTCGAACCCTGAACCTATGGATTAAAAGTCCACAGCTCTGCCATTGAGCTAGCGGCCCGCGCCGATCAGGGTACCCGACCGGGCGACCGGGGGCGGGGCAGTGACCTCGGTGCCGCGCGGCGGGCCTTCCGCCCGGGCCGGGGCCGTGCCCGGTTTGTCCGGTGTCGGCGGGCGGAGCGGCGGTGTCCTCATCGGAGCGGAAACGGGGCAGCTTTTGTCGTACGCGCGTGCGATCCTCTTCGCGGAGAATCACAGTGGTCTCCGTCGAAGCGTCATGGGGGAATGGCATGCGTGCGTACCGGCGCGTGTTTGCGCTGATCACGGCATCGGCCCTGGCCTGCGGAGTGGCCGTCGGCACGGGGGCCGCGCCCGCTGCTGCGGCGGTGGGGGTGGTGACCGGGCTGACCACGGCAGGGCAGGCCTGTGTGGGCGAGGCGCCCGGGCCCTACTTGAGCCCCGACCGGCTCAACGACGCCAACGCCGTTGTGCTGAAGGGCGCGGTGGCCGGAGCAACCGCCGGTGCCGATCTCGAGGCCGACTTCCAGGTGTGGGATGTCACCACGCCGGACGAGCGGCAGCAGTGGCTGCGGGGGATGGGCGAGGAGAACGACGAGGTCTACGTTCAGCTCGAGGATCGTGACCGGCAGCTCGACGGCGTGACGTACGCGTGGCGGGTCCGGGTGCTGGGCGACGGGGAGCCGTCTCCGTGGAGTGCCACCTGCTACTTCACGGTCGACCGGAGCGGCGGTGAGGCACCGGCGGTCACGTCGGCCGAGTACCCGGAGGGGGACTGGGAGGAAGCTCACGGGGAGATCGGAGCGCCCGGGATCTTCACGTTCACGGCGTCCGCGGACGACACGGTGAGCTACGCCTATCGCTTCTACTCCAGCGAGGCCGGCGGTGACGACGAGGACACGGTGGTTCCCGCGGAGCGGCTCGGTGGTCCGGCAAAGGTCACCTGGACGCCGGAGGCCGCCGGCTACCACTCGGTGCGGGTGTATGCGATCGATCGTGCCGGGAACTACTCTGAGCAGGGCGGTTACTCGTTCTACGTCCGGGAGACCCGGCCCTCCATCTTCTCCAGCGCCTATCCGGACGGCACGCCCAACCTCGACTACAACGTCGGCGTGGCGGGTGCGTTCGAGCTCTCCGCCAACGTCCCCGACACGGAGTCGTTCGCCTGGCACATCGACGGCGACGGCCCGAGCGGCTCGGTGGCGGCCGACGACGAGGGTGAGGCCGTGGCGATGATCGCCCCGACTCGGCCCGGTCGGCAGACCCTGTACGTCCAGAGCGTGACGCGGGCCGGCAAGAAGCACGCCGCCCGGGCGTACACGTTCGTCGTCGACAACGCGCCCAAGGTCACCGGCGACGTCGACCGCGGCGTGACCATCGGGTCGTCGCTGCGGTTCCACTTCGCGCCGCGGGCCGCCGACGTCGAGGCGTACGTCTACTGGCCGAGCACCTACGACGGGGAGAAGCCGGAGCGCAAGGTCATCGTGCCCGCCCGGGCGGACGGCACCGCCGACCTCACCTGGACCGCGGACAACGACAACCGCAACGTACAGGCGCTCCACCTCCAGAGCCGGAGCAAGGACGGCACGCTGTCGGAGCGGCGCTACCTGTCCATGTCCGTGTGGGACGCGGATCCCACCGTGAACCGCAGGGGCGGCGACGTGCTGGGCACGTCGGCGACCTTCACCGCGCGCACCGAGATGGTGAATCCCGTCGAGTACGAGGTTACGCTCAACCGGGAACCGGCCACCCGGCAGGTGGTGCGGGCGGCCGCCGACGGCACGGCGACGTTCCAGGTGACGCCCACGGTGCGTGGCTACAACTACGTCACCGTGGTCGCCCGCAACGCCGCCGGCGTGGTGACCGGCGAGGGCGGCTCCAACTGGACCGTCTTCGACTCGCCCGTGGTCACGTCGAAGGAGTTCCCGGCGTCGGGCGAGGCGAAGATCGCCCCGGGCTCGTTCACCTTCACGTCGCGGCAGGCCGGCACGACGGCGTACGAGTACTCGCTCAACTGCTGCGTCTTCACGCGCATCCCGGCGGAGGCGGACGGCACGGCGACGCTGGAGTGGACGCCGACGAGGGACGGTTACTACACGATCTACGTGCGCAGCCTGACGGCGAGCGGTGCCCGTTCGATGGAGACGACGTACAGCTTCCGGGTCGCGCCCGACCCGCTGACCGTGACGGCGGTGTCGCCCGGCTCGGTGCCCCGGGGCAACGTCCGCACGATCACCATCACCGGCACGAGCCTGAGCAGCGAGCACACGATCACCGTCACCCCGGCCGGTGGCGAGCCGCTGCCCGTGACCACGACCTCCGTCTCGGAGGACCGTAAGAGGCTCACGGGCGAGGTCGACCTGACGTCCGCGCCCGCGGGCAAGGCTGCCGTGGCGGTCCAGGAGTACTACTGGAGCGACCCGGTGGTCCTTGCCGACGCGTTCACGATCGCGGACGCGGCGGCGCTCGTCGCCACGGCCCGGCCGGTGATCACCGGCGCGGTGGCCGTGAGCGCGACGGTCCGGGCGAGCACGGGAACGTGGACGCCTGCGGGGACGGCCTACACCTACCAGTGGGCGGCGAACGGCACCCCGATCAGCGGGGCCACCGGCGAGACCTACAAGATCCCGGCGGCGCAGGTGGGCAAGAAGCTGACCGTCACCGTACGGGCCACCCGGGCGGACTACGTCCCCGCCCAGGCCACCTCGGACGCCACCGAGGCCGTGGCCAAGAGCGCGACGCTGTGGAACACCGCGAAGCCGAAGATCACCGGTACGGCGGTGGTGGGCGCCACCATCGAGGCCACGAACGGCGCGTGGTCGCCCGGTCCCGACTCCTACCGCTACGAGTGGCGGGTGGGCGGCACCGTGCAGGGCACCACGGCGAAAACGCTGACGCTCACCGCCGCGATGGCGGGCAAGCCGGTCACCGTCACAGTGGTCGCGGTGAAGGCGGGCTACCTGGAGGTCAAGGCCACCAGCCCGGCGATGACCGTGGCCAGCCGGGCTGACACGGGCCGGTCGCGCTGACAACGGGCCGGCCGGACTGGTGACGGGCCGGCCGGATCGGCAACGGGCCAGCCGGACAGGCAACCGGCCAGCCGGAGTGACAACGGGCTGAAGACCGGGCCGCAAGTACAGCGGGAGCGCGGGAGGGCGGTCAGCTGACCTCGACGACGATGCCGGTCAGGCCGGTGAGGACCGCCGCGACGCCGGCGCGGATGGCGGTGGCGCAGCGGGCGGTGGTGAAGGTCGCCGGGTCGTAGCCGGACGAGGAACCCAGCCCCTCGCCGCGGAAGGCCGCCCCGGCCCAGTTGACCGCCGTCACGTTGGCCGTCGGCTCCGCCAGTTCGGCGCCCGCCACGAGGAACTGGCGGTCCAGGTGGCTCGGCGTGACCAGGGCCAGCGGGTCGATGAGGTCGTTGCCCGCGGTGACGATCAGGTCCGGGTCGAGGTTCATCGCGTCGACGACGGCCTGCACGTGGTCGCCGTCCGAGGCGACCGTGCGCAGGTCGGCGTCCTCCGCCGCGGCCCAGTCCCGGACCGCCGCGGCGAGCGTCGTCGTTGCCGCGTCGTCGCCGGCGGTGAGCAGCACCACGCGGTAGCCGGCGCCCGGGTGGACGTCGTCCCAGGATCCCGGTGCCGGGGTGACGGTCGAGGCCGGGGTGGGCGACGCCGAGGGCGCGAGGAAGCCCGAGCCGAGCGCCCCCACCGGTGACGGCGCGGGCCGGGGCTCGGACCAGTCGGTGCCGGTGCTGCAACCGGCGAGCAGGGCGACGAGCAGCGCACAAACGACGGGACGGATCAGACGCACAGCCGCAGTCTCGTCGCCGATCGGCCCACGCGAAAAGTGATCTTGGCAGCTTGTCGCCGTCCCTTGTTCGGCTGTCCGCCTCCCGTTCACCCCGGCCCTGCAACGTGCCGACCATGTTGCGCCGCGCCACCGTCATGACCCTGGGAACCGCCGTCCTCCTGCTGGCGGCGCCGGCCCCCGCCGAGGCGCACGGTTTCGAGTCCACCGTCTACGCCGAGATCATCGGCGCCGGCGACGAGGTCCGGACGACGCTGCAGCTCGAGTACGACCTGTTCGTCGTCTCCGCCGCGGACACCCAGCGCGACGACCCACTGTTCCGGGCGGGCACCGAGGCGTTCGAGGCCCGCGACACCGAGGGCCAGGCGGCGGCGCTCAACGCCCACGCGGCCACGGCGACCCGGTACGTCACCGAGCGGTTCACCGTCGCCGGCAGCGGAGGGCCGTGCGCGCCGGCCCGCACGGGCGGCTTCACGATGGGCGAGCAGGAGGGTGTCCCGTACGCGACGCTGCAGTTGACCTGGACCTGCAAGAACGGAGCCGGCGGGCACGCCATCCGCAGCGACCTGTTCCCCGCCGGCGAGGATTACGTGCGGCAGAGCAAGACCTCGGTCACCTACGACCTGGACGCCCGGCGCGGCACCACCATGCTCGACGCCGCCCGCCCGGAGTTCTCCACCGAGCGGCCCTGGTATCAAAAGCCGCAGATCGCCGCGGCGCTGATGATCCCGGCGATCGCGGCCGCGGCAGTGATCTTGAGAAGGCGCAGGTCTTCCAGGTCGGGCCATTCTCGATCTTGATCTTGTTCACGCCCGGTTCATCGGACGCAGAAAGCTTGATCCTGCACGTTTTCTTTCACGTCCTCACCCGAGGATCACAAGGGACGGAACCGATGAACCTCAGTACCTCTCGCCGCGTGGCCGCCGGGGCCACCGCGGCGGCCCTGGGCCTCTCCATGGCCCTCGGCACCGGCCTCTGGGCGCCCGCGAGCGCCGCCGAGGCCACCGCTCCCACCAGCATCATCCTCGGCGTCGGTGCGAGCGAGACCCAGCGCATCGTCACCTGGTACACCAGCGTCGACACCGCGCAGACGGTCCAGCTGGCACCCACCACCGATGTGGTCAACGGCGAGTTCCCGGCGAACGCCGCGACCTTCGCCGCGCTCGGCGGTGCGAACATCGCCTCCAGCGGCGGCTACAACCGGCATGCCACCCTGACCGGCCTGAAGGAGCACACCGGGTACTCGTACCGGGTCGGCTCCGCGGCCGACGGCTGGTCCCCGGCGTACACCTTCAAGACGCAGGACTTCGAGGGCGACTACGACTTCCTGTTCTACGGCGACCCGCAGATCGGTGCCTCCGGCGACATCGCCAAGGACCAGGCCGGCTGGGTCGACACGGTCAACGTGTCGCTGGCCGCCAACCCCGACGCGGAGCTGCTGGTCTCCGGCGGCGACCAGGTCGAGACCGCCAACACCGAGTCGCAGTGGGACGCGTTCCTCGCGCCCGAGCAGCTCAAGAGCTACCCGTGGGCGCCCACCATCGGCAACCACGACGTCGGCGGCAAGGCCTACGAGCAGCACTTCTACACCCCGAACTCGGACCGCTCCGGCGCCTACTACTCCAACGGCAACCCGGCGTCCAACACCTCGGGCGGCAACTACTGGTACATCTACAAGGACACGCTGTTCATCGACCTGAACAGCAACAGCTACCGGACCTCGACGGGCGGCGGCGGTGACGAGGCGCACGTCAAGTACGTGACCGACGTCGTCAACGCGCACGGCGGCGAGGCGAAGTGGACGGTCCTCGTCTACCACCACTCGATCTACTCGGCGGCCTCGCACGCCAAGGACAGCGACAACAAGGTGCGCCGGGTCGACTTCCCGACCGCCTTCTCAAAGCTCGGCGTCGACCTGGTCCTGCAGGGCCACGACCACGTCTACACCCGCAGCTACCTGCTGAAGAACGGCGAGAAGGCGAACCCGGCCGAGCAGCCCGGCCAGGACGAGGTCTTCGCGGGCCCCGGCGGCGTGCTCTACGTGACGGCGAACTCGGCCTCGGGCTCGAAGTACTACGACATCACGAAGCCGGACAGCAGCGGCACGAGCGGCGCCGGCAACGGTGCGGACCCGCTCAACCCGGACAGCTACTGGTACAACTCCGTGCAGAACCAGGAGCACGTCCGGAACTACACCAAGGTGCAGGTCCGCAACGACAAGCTCGTCGTCGCGAACGTGCGCAGCGGCACCTGCGCGGCCCCGAACGCCTCCGTCGAGAAGGGCAGCTGGTGCACCAACACCGAGGCGGGCCAGCCGGTCGGCTCGATCGTCGACAAGGTCACGGTGCGCCCGTACCACGCCGACGGCCAGCAGATCCAGGTCAGCGTCCCGAACGCCGCCCCGGGTGAGTTCGGCTGGACGATCGACGGCTACAACGGCCTGGTGGACCTCGGCACCGCCGAGGAGCAGAACAACGAGTACTTCGCCGCGACCGGCACGATCAACCCGATCCTCGTGACGGACAGCCGTCGCTCGCTGTCGCCGTGGTCGCTGTCGGCAAATGTCGGCGACTTCAAGGACGCCGACAAGACGTTCTCCGGCGGCTACCTCGGCTGGACGCCGAAGGTGCTGACCGCCGGTGCCGGCGCGAAGGCCGGGGCCGAGGTCCCGTCCGCGTACGACGACGGTGGCAAGGGCCTCTCGGTCTCCCGCGGCCTGGCCTCGGCGGAGCAGGGCCACGCCCGCGGTTCCGCCAAGCTCGGCGCCGACCTGGACCTGAAGATCCCGGGCACGGTCGACAAGGGCTCCTACCGCGGCACCCTGACCATCACCGCACTGAGCAGCTGATTTCCCCAGCGGGGCGGGCGTCGTGCCCGCCCCGCTGTTTCACCGTGAAAGAAGGAACGATGTCTCTCATCCGCAGCGCCGCCGTGGTGCTCATCACCGCCGCGGCGGTCGTCGGCCTGAGCGCCGCCCCCGCGCCGGCCGCCGAGGAGGGTGATGTCACCTGGACGGTCCGCACCGCCTCGAACAGCTACGGCGACACCCGCTCCAGCTACAGCTACGCCGTCAGCCCCGGCGGCACGTTCGAGGACGCGATGGTCGTCGCGAA
Source organism: uncultured Actinoplanes sp. (assembly GCA_934667465.1). Lineage (GTDB taxonomy): Bacteria > Actinomycetota > Actinomycetes > Mycobacteriales > Micromonosporaceae > Actinoplanes. Next base: position 6,990 of record CAKUMG010000078.1, read on the forward strand.
CCGCGGCAAGGCGCCGGTCGCGCTCGCCGTCTACACCGCGGACGGCTTCACCGCCGACACCGGCCAGCTCGACCTGCAGGGCAAGGGGACCGCCGCCACGGCGATCGGTAGCTGGGTCCGTGCGAAGAGTGAGCGCGTGACCGTCGCTCCGGGTAAGACCGCCCAGATCCCCTTCACCGTCGAGGTTCCGGCCAACGCCACTCCCGGTGACTATGTCGGCGGCATCGTCACCTCTCTGTCACAGCCCGACCAGGCGCAGGGCATCACCGTCGAGCGCCGCCTCGGCATCCGCATCAAGCTGCGGGTGGGCGGCGAACTGGCGCCCGCCCTCGCCGTCGAGGACCTGAGCGTCGACTTCCACGGCACCGCCAACCCGTTCGCCGCCGGTGACGCGACAGTGCACTGGACGATCCACAACACCGGCAACACCACGCTCTCCGCGCAGCAGGCGGCCTCGATCGCCGGCCCGTTCGGCTGGTTCAGGACCGAGGCGAGCGCCGTCGAGGCCCCGCCTGAGCTGCTGCCGGGCGAGACCTGGCAGGTCCAGGTCAAGATCAAAGACGTTTCCCCCGCCGTACGCCTGACGGCCACCGCCAACCTCACCCCGGTGCTCACCGATCCGTCGGGCACCTCGTCGGCGCTCGCCACCGTGAAAGCGACCGCGCACGCGTGGGCCGTCCCGTGGCCGCTCGCGCTGCTGGTGATCGTGCTGATCGCCGCGGTCGTGGCGCTGATCCTGCTGACCCGCCGCAACCGCGCCCGCCGCAAGCAGCGCGAGGACGCCCGCGTCGCCGAGGCCGTACAGCAGGCCCTGCGGGAGAAAGAGCCCTTGCAGGAGGAGAAGTCTGCTCAGAGCGGCATCGGATCCACATCGCAGTTGGCCCGCTGACCGGCGAGCGCGGCGACGATCGCCGGGTGCTCCGCGCCGAGCACCCGGCGGTAGCTGTCGACAACCGACTCGAACCGCCGCGTCCCCTCCTCGGCCCGCCGCAGCGCGATCATGTCGAAGGCCAGGTTCAGCGACGTGGCCAGCGTCGACGGGTGGTCGACCCCCAGCAGCCGGGTGGAACGCTCCGCCGTGTCCCGGTCCCGCTCGTACGCCGCGGCGTGGTCGCCCCGCATCGCCAGGTCGCTCGCCAGGTTGGTGGCGCACGTGAGGGTCAGGACGTGCTCGGCGCCGAGCCGCCGGCGCAGCCCCTCGTACGCCTTGACGTCGTGGCCGTACGCCTGGTCCACCGCGCCGAGCAGCCGGAGCACGATCCCCAGGTTCGTCCGGGCATAGAGGGTGTACGGGTGCTCGGCCCCCAGCGTGACGCGGTACTCCTCCCAGGTCTGTTCTGCCAGGTCGCGGGACGCCTCGAGGTGGTCCTGCTCGCGCAGGTCCACGGCGTAGTTGAGGGCGCAGGCGATGGCCTCCGGGTTCAGCTCGCCGAAGAGCTGACGCAGCTCCTCCATCGTCTCCAGGGCCAGCTTGCGGGCGCTGTCGTGCTTGCCCGCGCGGCGCCGTGACACCGCCAGGTTGCGCGCGGCCATCAGGGTGAACGGGTGCTTGCGGCCGAGCTTGGTGAGCACGCGCTCGTAGAGCGGCTCCTGTTGCCGGTTCGCCTCCAGGTAGGCACCGTATTCGCGCAGGTCGAGCGTGAGCCCGTTCTGGCTGAGCAGTGTGAGCGCGTGATCGGCGCCGAGCACCTCGACCCTGCGCTGCACGGTGTCCATGTCCTGCCGCAGCGCGGTGGAGAAGTCGCCCACGCTCCGCAGGCTGACGCCCAGGGCGTGCGCCATGCTCAGCGTGTGCGGGTAGTCGGGCCCGAAGACCCGCTCCGAGATCTCGTACGCCTCCCGGTCGAGCCGGACCGCTCCGGCGAAGTCCCCGGCGGCACGCAGGTCCGCGGCGACCAGGCTCATCGCGTCCAGCGTGTCCTCGTCGTCGGGCTCGTTGGACGCCCGCAGCTTCGCCAGGCAGTCGGCGTTGATCCGGGCCGCCGCCTCGAAGTTGCCGAGCACCCGCTCCACGTGCCCCTGCCAGCGGGCGGCCTTGAGGATCTGCGGGTCCTCCGGATCGAGCATCTGGTTCCACCGGGCCACGGCCTCGGCGGCCAGGTCACGGCACTCCTTCTGCTCGCCCCAGAAGTACTGGAACTCGATGATGTCGATGGCCAGCTGGCGGGCCCACTCGTCCTCGCAGCCGATGAGGTCGGAGGCCCGGACGTGCGGCGCCAGCGAGTGGTAGCGCGGCCACTGCGTGGCGACCCCCGGATTGCCCGGGTTGCTCCCGGCCAGCAGCAGGTGCGCGGCGTGGCGCATCGTCTTCCGCTCGCCGGGCGGGATCTGGTCGGCCACCACGGTCCGGACCAGCCGGTGCAGCTGAATCGTGCGTTCCCGGTAGTCGGTGCGGGCGAGGCCGTACCGCTCGATCTGCCGGAAGGCACGGTTGAGCCGGCTCGGCTTCTGCAGGGTGGCATCCATGGCCGGGGAGATGTTGACGTTCTGCCTGCCCAGGAAGAGCTCCAGCGAGATCGGCTCCGGCGCCATGAACGAACAGGCCTGGAGCAACTGCAGCGCGACGGGGTTCTCCACGCCGAGCCGCTCCAGGGCCACCGTCCACGCGGCGGCGACCGCGACCTCGTACTCCTCGGGGTGTTCGATGCCGGTGAGTTCGGCCCGTTTCCGTTGCAGCAGGCCGAGGTACTCCTCGACCGGCATGTTCGTCGTCGCGCGCCAGGCGGCGGCCTGACCGACGGCGAGCGGCAGGTCGTCGAGGACCGCGGCGAGCCGGTCGGCCTGCTCCTCGCTGATGTCGCCGGGGTTCTTCTTGCGCAGCAGGGCGATGCTCTCGTGCCGGCTGAAGGTGCCGATCTCCAGGCTGTCGGCCTGGAGGGCCCATGCGTCGTTGCGCGAGGTGACCAGGACCTTCCCGGTGCCTCCCTGCGGCAGGTACGGCTGCACCTTCTCGATGGTCTCGGCATTGTCGAAGATCAAGAGCCAGTTGGGGTACGGGCTGCCGACCTGCAGTGCTTGCTGCACCGCCCGTACCGCGCCGGTCGTCTCCTGCCCGATGTCGAGACCGAGCCGCATGCCGAGGTCGATGAGCGCCCGGGAGATCTGGGTGGGCTGCTCGGCGGGGATGAACCAGACGACGTCGAAGTCGGCACGGTGCCGATACGCGTACTCCGTGGCGATCTGCGACTTGCCCACACCGCCGGTCCCGTGCAGCGCCTGCGGCAGGACCGCCGTCACCCGCTGGCGGCGGAGCCTGCGATCGAGGGCGTCCAGGAGCTCCTCGCGGCCGGTGAAGTCGCCGTTGCGCGGGGGCAGGTTCCCCCAGATCGCGGCCTCGGCCTCCGGCTGCATCAGCGCGTTGATCGAGGAGGAGCTGACCAACGGCCCGGGCGGAGCCGCCACGGTTCCGCCGCCCTGCGCGGGTCTCCGCCGGGGAGCGGGCGCGACGACAGGTGCCTCCGGGATGGGCGTGAACCGGTCGAGCCGGAGCTGGAGGCGGGTCGCCGGGGACGCGTACGGGCCGGACAGCGCCCGCAGCACCGCGAGCTCCAGCCGGGCGAGGCCGACATTGTCCGCGGTGACGTCGATCTCCGGACCGTGCACGGGATCGGCCACGAGCCGCGCGAGGTCCCGCAGCTCAGGCCGGCTCTCCCCGAGCACGCCCGCCACCACCTCCACCACCCGTACGGTGTCGTCCCGCGCGGCGTGGGCGAGCAGCGCCTCCCGGACGCCGGGGCGGAAGCTCAGGTCGCCCGCGTCGTCCTCGGTGACCAGCAGCGGGCTCGTGACGACCTCCGCGAGATGCACCGGCCACGAGCCGGGCAGCAGATCGCCCTGCACCATGCGCAGGGCCTCCAGATCGAGGGGCGCGGACGCTGCGTACGTGGCGAGCCGGAACGCCTGTGCCGACGCCTCCCCCCGGAACGCGTGGACCAGCGACCGCGCATCGGTGCCCACCCGCTCGGCGGGCGGGACCGGCGGCCGCACCGGCCCGGACGGCCGGTCCGGGTCGGCGATGTAGGCGACCGCGTCGCGCCAGCCCCCGGCCGAACCGGCCACCAGCGACGCCCACCAGTCCAGCCAGCGGGGCATCAGCTCGAGCAGGGGCACCGCGACGGCCGACTCCGTGGGCGGCCGGGCGAACGGCGCCCACAGCTTGTCCTCCTGGACCAGGAGTTCGGCGTTGGCCGCCATGGCGTGCGACGCCTTCAGCCGCAGTTCCCGGGGCGCCAGGTTGGACCGTTTCCAGCGCTCCTGCGGGTACGGGTTCACGATGGCGACCGGCACCGCCCTGCCCCAGGCCTGCAGCAGCACGCCGGCCTCGCGCTGGGCCCAGAAGGCGTCCAGCCCGTCGGTGATCACCATGATCAGGGCCCCGTCGGGCCGGTCCACGGCGCCCCGGAAGTGGTCCAGCCGGTACGCGTTGACCCGGGCGAACTCGGCGACGGCCAGCTCGCGGAACGCGGACACCGTGGGCCGCCACACCCGCATGGACGTGCTCGCGTCGACGACGAGGGCCAGCACGGACGCGTACCCGGAGAAGCGCCTGAGGTTGTCCCGCAGGCCGGCGCTGTTCGGCAGCGCCTCGACCGGATGCCAGGGGTGGCGTGCGTCCGTCATGAGCCGGCACCTTCCTCGGCGAGCACCCGGTACGGGTCGTCCCACAGCAGGGCCACCGACCTGCCCAGGTGGTCCGGATCGTGCGTGGCCATCCGCTCCGCCTCCACGCGGAGGGCCCGCATCTCCGCCGGGAGCTTCGTCGGTTCGGACGCCACCAGCCGCCGCAGGAGATCGTCGACCGTCTTCCCGGCTGGTTCCTCGCGTTGGTCCCAGAGGATGACCGGGACGCCCGCGGCGATCGCGGCGACGAGCTCGGCGCGCCCCCGCTCGACCGTCGGCGGCTCGCTGAGCACCACGACCACGTACCGGCTGTCGCCGTTGAGCTCCGTCGCCCAGCTGTCCACGTCGGTGTGCCTGGCCTCGTATCGCACGCCCCAGAGGACCTCGCCGGCGAACGGCTGACGGTCGAGCAGGCTCCACCTGTTGACCCAGTCGAGCCGCAGGCCGTCCTCCCGCATCCGGTCGGCGCTGCGGACCACGACCGGATAGCGGACGCAGATGGGCTGCACGAGGCCCAGCCGCGGGGCGGCGCGGTACCACTGCACCGGAAGGTTCAGCAACGGCATCGGCAGGAGGAACTCGATGGCGGCCTGGCCTGCGGCGTTGCCCTCGCCCCAGGCCCTCTCGGCCCCGGCCACCATGACGCCGACCGCCTCTTCGAGCTGCTCGATGCCGACGTCGGCGGCATCGCCCGCGCGGGGACCCCAGGGCCCGGCGCTGCCCTGCATGTGGCAATAGACCCGGTATCTGCTCCGATCGATGCCGTCCACCGTCAGCTCGATGAGCAGCATGGGCCCGTGGCCCGTGCCCGCCGCCCGGGTCGCGGCGGCGTGGCGCAGCCGCTCCCGCAGCATGTCCTCGCTGCCCGTCCGGCCGGCGTGCGCGGCGACCCACGACCACAGCCCGGCGGCGAGCTCGGGCTCGGCGGTCTCGACCCGCCGGCCGAGCAGCGCCAGGAACAGGTC